>NZ_JCACKM010000327.1:0-2832 GCF_059505385.1 Desmonostoc vinosum | reverse complement strand
CTGCTAGGTGCTTTCCTCAGCTTATCTGCTTTGTATACCAATTAGATAGCTAGGGAGATGAACCTGTTTGCTATGCCAGACCATCTATTGACGTACTGTTCGATTCGGCGGCTGATATCTACGGTGAGCAAGTAATTGGTGTAATATTAACAGGAGCAAACCAAGACGGCGCACAAGGGCTAAAAAAAATCAAAGCCAGGGGAGGAGTAACTATTGTTCAAGCACCTGAAACCGCAGAAAGCCCACTCATGCCAGAGGCAGCAATTTCTGCTGTTGCAGTAGACTGGATTTTGTCACTTTCAGACATTGCTTCTGTAATAGTCGAGCTTTGTCACTCTATACGGAAATCAACCCATGCAAATGGAATCCAAAGTCAACATCCTCCTAGTAGATGATAGAATAGAAAACTTGTTAGCCCTAGAGGCAATTCTAGAGAAATTGGGGGAGAATTTAGTAAGAGCTACTTCAGGAGAAGAGGCTTTGAGGTGTCTTTTACATCAAGACTTTGCGGTAATTTTGCTGGATGTGCAAATGCCAGGGATAGATGGCTTTGAAACTGCCTCTTTGGTTCGCAATCGGGGGCGATCGCGTCATACACCAATCATCTTTCTGACGGCTTTTAGCACTAGCGACCAAATGCTATTCAAAGCCTATGCATTAGGTGCGGTTGATTATCTACTCAAACCAATAGACCCAAATATATTAACCTCTAAAGTCACAGCATTCGTTGAACTATTTAAGAAAACAGAAGCAGTTAAGCAACAAGCAGACCAATTAGTAGCTGTCAACGCCGAACTCAGGCAGAGCGAAGAGCGATTCCGTTCGCTCAGTACCTGCTCACCCGTTGGGATTTTTGAGACTGATACTGAAGGACGCTGTAATTATAGCAATCCCCGCTATCAAGCAATTTGTGGGTTGAAAGCAGCCGAGAGTCAACAAAAGCGGTGGTTAGAATGTGTGCATCCAGAGGATCGAGAAAGAGCGATCGCTTCTTGGGCAGCTTACATTTATGATGGGCACGATTATTCAGAAGAGTTTCGCTTTCAAACTGTGCATGGAAATGTGCGTTGGGTTCAGGTACGCTCATCACCAATGCTATCAGGTCAAGGTGATTTGCTTGGGTATGTAGGCACGCTAGAAGATATCACCGAACGCAAGCAATCTGAAGAAGTCCGCGCCCAGATGATTCGCGAACAGACCGCTAGACAAGAAGCAGAAGCGGCCAATCAAATGAAAGACGAATTTCTGGCCGTTCTCTCCCATGAACTACGAACACCCCTCACCTCAATGTTGGGTTGGTCAAAAATACTCCGCTCTAAAAAACTTGACGAAAAAGCTACCTCTCGGGCATTGGAAGCGATCGAACGCAACGCCACATCACAAGTACAACTAATTGAAGATATCTTAGATGTATCACGGATTATTCGTGGTCAACTGCGGTTAAATATCGGTGCTGTGAATCTAGTTACAGTTACTGAAGCAGCTTTAGAAGCAGTACGTCCCCTAGCAGAGACAAAAAATATTCAAATAAACACTACCTTAGATAATTCCATAGGTTCGATTTATGGTGATTCAGTCCGGTTGCAGCAAGTGGTATGGAATCTGTTAACTAACGCCATTAAATTTACGCCCAAGGGTGGTAAGGTAGACGTTAATTTGTCAGTGGTTAGTGGTCAAGCAAAAGAACAGAAAACTGATAAATATGCTCAAGTTCAAGTTATTGATACGGGTATTGGCATTAGCCCAGAGTTTTTACCCAAAGTATTTGAGCGTTTCCGGCAGGCAGACAGCACGACAACGCGATCGCACAGTGGACTAGGGCTAGGGTTGGCGATTGTGCGCCATTTGGTGGAACTGCACAGGGGAACAATCTCAGCCGAAAGTTTAGGAGAAGGACAGGGAGCAACCTTTACTGTAAAACTACCACTACTGCAAAACAATAGAAAAAGTAAAGAAACTTCCTTGTCTGCTGTTGCTGCACCATTGGCTGATTTAAAGGTTCTAGTTGTGGATAATGAAACTGATACCCGCAACTTGCTATCTTTTGTGTTTGCAGAATATGGTGCTTCAGCAACTGCGGTATCATCAGTTGCTGAAGCACTGAAAGTATTAGAAGAATTACAACCAGATATCCTCATAAGCGACATCTGCATATCACAGACAGATAATGACACCCTCATCCATCAACTGCATTCTTTAGAACAAGACAAAGGTAAATGTATCCCTGCGATCGCTTTAACAGCGTCTTCACAAGAGGAAGACCGCTTAAAAGTCCTAGAAGCAGGGTTTAAGCAGCATTTATCAAAACCAATCGACCCCACCGAATTGATTAGCGCCGTTGTCAGCGTTTTAAACCTACCCCTGCAAGTCAGTCAGGCAGTGGTGAGTGGTGAGTTTTAATGGAATGGCACTAAGAAAACGTGAAATCAAAAGGCAAGTCTTGATGAGCATACGCACCCAAAGCTACTTGTCGGACACGGCCTAGTAATTCGCTAAAACTGGGGTGGTCTTAATTTCCAAAACCAATCACGCCGACGATGAGAAATAGCCTCGTATCTGCATACCAAATTCTTTCTAGCTCTTTCTCGATTAACTGAACCTTTTAATTTCTTAGAATGCTGTCTACTAGCTTTTTTGATAGCGTTTAGGGATTGCTTAAAAAATTGGGGTGATTCAATTTTGCGAAAAACGCGGTCTTGGGGTTCCACGCCACTCCCTTCAAGCCGGGGAACCCGTCCAAAGGGGTGGCTCCCCAAGAGGAGCGATTTTTCAAGACAAGTACCATCTGAGCAAGTGAGGGAGTCGCAGTCTTGGCGGTTCCCGTCGATTGCG
>NZ_JCACKM010000326.1:0-75367 GCF_059505385.1 Desmonostoc vinosum | reverse complement strand
CCAGAAAATTTATTTTCTGGCGAGTATCCGACTTTTGCAAGAGGTCTATTGATTAGGGACTTCCAAATAAAAAAATATCCACAGAACTAACGTAGCACCCCTCTCTATTCCTCATTTCTCCCTCTGTGGTTCGTTTTGGTGTACATACAAATCGGAAAAATCTGATTACACATAACAGATTTGACTTTGGTAGGGTGTGTTATGGGCGCTAGTCCTAACGCACCGCAAATCTCTGATGGTGCGGCGCTTGGCAACAACACACCTTACGAAACGAGATTTGGGTATTAGCTCATTTGTGTGTACACCGTAGCTAAAATCTGCTTCAACACCATGACAGTCCAATCTAAGTCAGCTTCGGTGGTATCACGCCCTAGTGTGATGCGAATTCCACCCAAGGCTGCTTTGTTGGAATAACCCATTGCTAATAATATGGGGCTGGGGCTGAGTTTTCCACTGTGGCAGGCAGCACCTGCACTAATGCCGATGCCAGCCAGGTTTAATTGCCTTACTAAGGTTTTACCGCTGAGTTTTTCTCCATCGGCGTGTTCTAAACAGACACTGATATGATGCGGTAGGCGATGGTAGGGATCGCCAGTGATGATTAAACCAGGAATCTTGGCTAATTGAGCGAAAGTGCGATCGCGTAATTTAATTAATCTGGGTGTTTCTTTTGGTAGTTCTTGCGCTGCTAGTGCCGCAGCGATACCAAACCCAGCAATTACGGGTACTGCTTGGGTACCAGAACGCCATCCTCCCTCTTGTCCACCGCCACCTACCAGAGGCATTAATTCTACACCAGAACGCACATATAACGCCCCAGCACCTTGGGGGCCATATAGTTTATGGCTAGAAAGACTCAATAAATCAACTGGTAGCTTTTGCACGTCGATTGGCAAACGTCCCGCAGCTTGCACTGCATCAGTGTGGAATAAAACCCCATGCGAGCGCGCAATCTGACTAAGTTCCTCTATTGGTTGCACTGTCCCAACTTCACTTTGGCCATAAATTACCGAAACCAAAACAGTGTTAGGGCGCAATGCGGCTTTTAAATCTAGTGGATTGACTCTACCTTTAGCATCCACACATAAGCGCGTGACTTGCCAACCCCACATCTCTATCCATCGCACTGGTTCAGAAATTGCTGAATGCTCAACGCTGGAAATAATTATATGCCCAGGAGCAGAGTAGGTTCTAACAACACCCATAATCGCCAGGTTATCTGCTTCGGTACCACCAGAAGTAAAAATGATCGATTCTGGATAGTTGGCATTAATTAATCCAGCAACTTGCACTCTGGCTTGTTCGATAACTAATGCTGCGCGTTGTCCCCATTCATGCAAGCTAGAAGGATTGCCCCACTGTTGCGTGAGAACTGCTTGCATTGTGGCGATCGCTTCTGGACGAGTGGGAGTAGTAGCACTGTAATCTAAATATATTTGCATATAACCAATGAGAGGGAAAACACACTAATCACAAGTTATTAATTTTGCCAGCATAGACACTTAAATAAGCAAATAGTGACAAAATCTAGATAATTTAGTGTGTGTAGGTAGATTTTTCCTTTGTTTGGACAGTTATTTCTTTACTTAACTGAGGCTCAAAATTTTGGGAATGATAAATATATTCACTCCCAATTCACTTTTAGCAGATTACAGTGCAACTTTTCTCTAGACAAAGATATTTTTTATATATCTTTTTGCTGATATTTCCACTTGCTGCTTGTCAAAGAGGTCAATCAAACAATCGCCGTTTAACACCTTTGCCACAAGATCCTTTAATTCAAGTTTATTTTAACCATTCCGAGTCATCAGAATATCAAGAACCTGATCGTCAGCAAACTCGTTTTGGGGATGATTTAGAAAAACAGATTATTGACACTATTTCTCAGGCAAAATCTACAGTAGATGTGGCTGTGCAAGAATTGCGTTTACCCAGAGTTGCTCAAGCACTAGTTGATAAACAGAAAGCTGGTGTTAAAGTCAGGCTAATTTTAGAAAATACCTATAGCAAACCTTGGAGTAGCTTTTCATCTGAAGAAGTAAATAAATTAGATAAAAGGGAAAAAGAACGGTATAACGAATTTTATAAATTCATCGATGTTAACCAAGATCATCAACTCAGCCCAGCAGAAATTAATCAAAGAGATGCATTGATAATTTTACAGAATGCCAAAATTCCTTGGTTAGATGATCGAGCAGATGGTTCTGAAGGTAGCAGCTTGATGCATCACAAATTTGTAGTTGTAGATAGCCGCACTGTGATTATCACTTCAGCCAATTTTACATTTAGTGATATACATGGCGATTTTACTAACTATAGTAGTTTAGGTAATACCAATAATTTGCTGCATATTGACAGCCCAGAACTAGCATCTTTATTTACAGAAGAGTTTAACCTGATGTGGGGCGATGGCCCAGGAGGTAAACCAGATAGCCAATTTGGTGTTAAAAAACTGATGCGTTCACCTCAACAACTTGTTTTAGGAACAAGCCAAATTTATCTAAATTTTTCACCAACATCCCCTCTTCAACCTTGGGTTAATACTACTAACGGCTTAATTGGCAAAACTTTAAATTCCGCAACCAAATCTATTGATATGGCATTATTTGTCTTTTCTGAACAGCATCTAGCCAATATCTTAGAAAAGCGTCATCAACAAAGTGTGAAAATCCAAACGTTAATAGAACCACAATTCGCTTATCGTTCTTATAGCGAAGCCTTAGATATGATGGGAGTTGCTCTTAGTAATAAATGTAAATATGAAGTTGATAATCATCCCTGGCAAAATCCTATTACCAGTGTTGGTATACCTAACTTACCCAAAGGTGATTTATTACATCATAAATTTGCTGTAATTGATAACCAAATAGTAATTACAGGTTCTCATAATTGGTCGAAAGCTGCTAATAACAATAATGATGAAACACTGATAGTTATTGATAATCCTATGGTTGCAGCCCATTATCAGCGGGAATTTAGCCGTCTTTATGCTCAAGCTAAACCTGGTTTACCATTAGAAATTCAAGAAAAAATTAAATTAGAATTAAAACAGTGTCCTCAAATCAAAACTCCTACATCAATTGAAGTTAAATCAAATCAAAAAATCAATATTAATACTGCAAATCAGGAAGAATTAGAAAGTTTGTCTGGAGTTGGTAAAAAGTTAGCCCAACGAATTATGATTGCCCGTCAACAGCAAAAGTTTACTTCTTTAAAAGATTTGGAACGAATTCAGGGTGTTAGTACCAGAATGCTAGATAAATGGAGCGATCGCCTAGCTTTCTAGGAATATTTCTTAGAAACTAAACCGCATGAGCTTATGTATACATTACGAGTTCGATGTTGTTAGTAATTAGATAATTTAGGGAATTATAGAAAAGTAGCATTTATCTAACTATACACTACGATGAAAAGAAGAAAACTTATCCTCCTTGCTGGCTCAAGTATGATTGTATCTGTAGGATTGAATAGCTGTGCAAAACAGTCAGAAAAAACGATTGTATTAACTGTATCAGCGGCTGGTGTTTTTAGGGATGTGTTGCAAGAAATTGATCAATTTTACAAACAAAAAAAACCAAAAGTTACAATTACTTATAATATTGCAGGCTCAGGTTTTCTGCGAGAACAAATTGAACAAGGTGTGCCTATAGATATATACATTCCTGGTATTAATAAAGAGATGGATACCTTACAAACTAAAGGTTTGGTGGTTCCAGAGACTCGTCAAGATTTAACTAAAAATGGTATTGTACTAATTGTTCACAAAGACTCTAACTTGTCCATTTCTAGCTTCCAAGATTTGACAAGCAATCAAGTAAAAAGAGTTGCTTTAGGAACGGGTAAAGTTTCAGCAGGAATATATACAAAGGAAGTTTTAGATTTCTTCAATATTTACGATCGCATCAAATCTAAAGGTGTATTTGCCAAGGAAGATATTCGTCAAGTTTTGAAGGCTGTAGAAACAAAAAGTGTAGATGTAGGTATTACCTATGCCACTGAACCAAAATTATCTGATCAAGTAAAAACCATAGCGATCGCACCAGACAACTCTCATACTCCTGTAATTTCTTGTGTTGCAGTTCTTAAATCTTGTCAAAATATTGCTGAAGCCAAAGAGTTTATCAAATTTATTGCTAGTAATCAAGTTACTTCTATCTTTGAAAAATATGGATTTACTAAGCCCAAATAAAGTATTTGTATAGCTTATAAACCAAGAACTTCCCGTGATATTTCTAAAACACTTCTAGGACGGAAGGGTTTAGTCATATATAAATCTGCGCCTACATCACTACCTTTTTGTTTATCAAACTCTTGCCCTTTAGCACTAAGTATAATGATATGAATATCTGAGATTCCTAGCTTTTTTTTCACAGTGTAACAAACTTCTAATCCATTCATTTTTGGCATCATTACATCCAAAAAGACGAGATTAGGCTTTTGAGTTTGAATAATTTCTAGTGCTTCTTCACCATTTTTAGCCGTTAGTAATTCTACATTTTCATCTTCTAAACTCTCAAGGGCTTGTTCCATCAAAATCAAAATATTAGGTTCATCATCAACAATTAACACTTTTTTATTCATATAAAACTCCTATTTAATTTCTCAAAAAACTCTGTATACCTCAAAAAGGTTGATTTCCCGCTGCCTATTGCGTTTCGCGCACCACGCAAACCATTTCATCCATCAAGTTAGATTTCTATATAATTTGAGTTTCCTTTTGGGCCTCCCCTAACAACACAAAAAACACATTTTCCATACCTTTTTCAAATCTGAGTGTTTTAACCAGATTATCCTGCTGAGAAAATACAGAATCTAAAATAATCATTTCGGGTTTAATAGCTCGTGCTTTCTCGATACATTCCTGACTATTAGATGCTTCCACAACATTATATCCTTGTGCTTGCAATACATCCGTCAACAATTTTAGAGTTGAGGCGTTTTTATCTACTACTAAAACATTTTTATTGGAGATTTCTTGTGAAAGCAACAAGCCTATATTTTCGAGCAACTCTTCTTTATGAATAGGCTTGGTCAAATAACGGTCTATACCTAATCTATAGCCTCTTGTTTTATCTTCAATAATTGATAAGATAATGATGGGTATTCCCATTGTAGAAGGATTGCTCTTTAATACAGCAGCTACATCAAAACCATTAATTTGTGGCATCATCACATCTAAAATAATTAGATCTGGTTTGGTAGCTTTTACTTGAATAATAGCGTCCATACCATCTTTGGCTTCACGAACTTTATATCTTTCAGCCTCCAATTCTTGTCTTAGTAACTCACGAATATGGACATCATCATCAACTACAAGAATTGTTTTGTACTCCTTGTTAGCATCGGAGATTGTTGTCACAACATGCTCTTTGAGGTGTTTTACCAAAGTATTGATATTAAGTTGATCTATCTCACAGATGCTGCCTATAAATGGTAAGGTAAATGAGAATTTACTGCCCTTACCTAGTTCACTTTCTACCCAAATTTGACCACTGTGGTGTTCTATAATCTGTTTACAAATAGGCAGCCCTAAACCAGTACCTTTGGGTTTATCTGTGAGGGTATCTCCTACTTGTTTAAATTTCTCGAATATTTTTGATTGATCAGCATCGGCAATACCCATACCAGTATCGATAATACTAACGAGCATCTCACTATCTTTGTGAACTTCTGCACGACAAGTGATACTACCTTGATCGGTAAATTTAATAGCATTAGAAATAAGATTAATGATCACCTGAATTAAGCGATCGCCATCTGCAATTACTTGCGGCAATTCTGGGTCAATATCTTTATATAACTCTAGTCCCTTAGCTACAAATAAAGAAGATGTAGCTGCGATCGCTCGATCGATAATTTCCTCAATAGAAGTAGGCTGCATATGCCATTCCAACTTGCCAGCTTCCATCTTGGCAACATCTAAAACATCATTAATCAATGATGTTAGTCGCTCTGCCTCAGAAACAATAATACTAATATTATTTTCCACCTGTTTGATTGTGCGTTGAGCTTTGCGATCATTTGTTTCAATCAGTGGAAATAACCCCTCTTCTAACTTTTCCTTAATTAGAGAAGCAAATCCCAACACCGAAGTTAGCGGAGTTCTGAGTTCGTGGGAGACGGTGGAAATAAAATCGGTCTTCATCCTATCTATTTCTTTTTCGGCAGTAACATCGCGAATCAAAATTACCGCACCGAGAGATTTTTGCTCTTTAGCTCGAATTACCGTTGTCACAGCCTGACCAATCCGTCCACCCTCTAGTTCAAGTTCTGCAACAAAGATTTCTCCTGACTCTTCGTGTGACTGTTTGACCAACTCACTCACTTGAGAATTTGGCAAAACTCGGCAGTCTTGACCAATTAAATTTACATCTTTTAACCCAAACATTTTAACTAGAGCAGGATTATAGCGTGTGATGCGACATTCTGAATCTGTTACTAAGAGTGCATCCGCAAGATTATCAATAATAGTGCTTAAATAAACAAGGGCACTCTCCAATTCATAACTGCGTTCCTTGAGTCCTTGCAATAAATTGTCAATCTGCTCAGCCATTGTATTGAGAGTGGATGCAAGTATGCCTATTTCATCATCTGAGGCTACTGTGGCTCGAACATTTAACTCTCCCCTCGCCATTTGGTCAGCAGTTTTGGTAACTTGAGTGAGGGCACGAATGATTTGAGACACCATAAATAATGCAAAGGGTATTGACAAAAAACTGAGAGCCAATACTATTAGCAATAAATTCTGGCTTTGAGTTGCGACCCCTAACGTTTCTGTTTCTAAGCTTTTGATGGCAATGTCCATCAAATTGATTAATAAAGCAGTCAAATTATTTATTTTTTCTAGAGATTTATGTTCTTCTTCTGGAGAACTAATTAAATGACTTTCTACATTTTTTCGATAAATTACCCATGTATCTTTAATCTTTTGAAATTGAACTAAGATACTAGGATTCGTAACCCCAGCTACCTTTAATTCTGCTGAACCGGAATGTATAGCAACAAGTAATTCTTCAAAATTTTGAATATCTTCTTTAATGCTGACATTTAAAGCAATTCGGTCTAGGGAGTCGATATTTATGTCGTAATCATGGCGAACATTTACCAAATAAGCTATTTTGTAAATCAGCATCCGCTCTAAACCAATAGCATTTAATAGCGGCCCACTGTTACGCATTCTATTGATACCATATCCAGCAATAGCTACATTAGCCAAGTTGATAATTACAAGACCAGAAAACAACAAACTCAAACGCTGACGAATATTAATTGGAAATTTAGCGGAATTAACTCGGTTAGTTTTAATATTTTTGCTAGTTATCATGAAAATTATGGCGTCAATAAATTTAGTTAGATATTGTAATATTTGTGTCTGTAGATGTGAGTATATCTTGCATTACTGGGATTTGAATACAGAAGGTCGTTCCCTGCCCAGGTTGAGACAAACAACGCAGTAATCCCCCATGCTTTTCGATTATTTGATAGCTAATCGATAGCCCTAATCCAGTACCTTTACCAATAGGTTTAGTCGTGAAAAATGGCTCAAACAATCGTTTTTGCAGGCTTTCGTGAATGCCTGGCCCATTATCGGCAATTTGGATTTTCACCCACTTGGAGTCAAGTATGTGGGTGGAAATACGAATTTGTCCTTTTTGTTCTTTGTAATTAGCTAATGACTCTTCTAAAGCATCGATCGCATTTGCAATTAAATTCATAAATACTTGATTTAGCTGGTTAGCATAGCCCTTAATTAGGGGGATGTTGCCATACTCTCTAATTACTTGGATGCCAGAGTTCCTTTCGTTTGGCTTCAGTCGGCTTTGCAGAATCAGCAATGTGCTGTCAATACCTTCATGAATATCAACAAGCTTCATCTCCACCTGATCTAAGCGCGAGAAGTTGCGTAATGATAGAGCAAGTTGACGAATACGTCCCACACCTGAGAGCGTGGAAGATAGCAGTTTGGGAAGGTCTTCAACGAGAAACTCTAAATCTAAGTCGTCAAGTACGGCTTGAATTTCTGGGACTGGCTGGGGATAGTGCTTTTGATAAAGTTCCATCAAGTACAGGAGTTCTTGTGTATATTCCTGAGCATGGTTAAGATTACCGTTGACGTAGTTAATTGGATTGTTAATGTCGTGGGCAACTTCTGCAATCAGATTACCCAGTGAAGACATTTTTTCACTTTGAATCAATTTGGTTTGTGTTTGCTGAAGTTCATGGAGGGTGCGCTGGAGTTGCTGTGCTTTTTCATGGGCAACTTTTGCAGCAGTACAACTTTGTTCGTAGAGTATGGCTTTCTCGATAGCACTTGCGGTTTGCGATGCTAAGATGCTCAGCATTTTTAAGTCTTTAGTAGAGTAAGTAGTTAGAGTTTCGCTGCAAATGATGATTGCCCCAATTATTTGTCTTTTATTTGTTAGAGGTACACAAATTAGAGAATTTACCCTTGTTTGAATATCAATAAATCTGCGATCGCACCAGATATTATTGACTATTTCACCTTCGCTTGATGGGAGAATTTGACTAACTATCTCTGCTAATTTGAGAGGTTCTTCCCTAAAGTCAATTTGATCATATTCCCAGATACTCTCTAGGCGATCACCTTGGTCATCTAGCAATAAGATTGAGCCACTACTAAACTGAATTAATTTCCTGGCTTCTTCTATTACCAATCGAGCAATTTCTTTGACATCTAAGCTAGCAGTAACTTGTGTAGAAATATCATGAAATAAATCAATCTCTTGGTACTTTTCTAATAACTCATTTGCCAGTGTTTTCTTCTCATATTGCTGTTGTGCCAGATAAGAAACTAAAGAGGCGATACTAGCTGTTTTCTCATCGCCTATCACCCAACCAATAACTTCTTCTAATAACTTCACTGGATATTTACAGGCTTTGAGGTTGCTGTTGATACCGAATAACGCTTTACCTTGTGTATCTTCGATATAGATAGTAATGCCCATCTCGCTTTCCAGGTGAGTGAGGATGATCAAGACCTCTTTTTGCGTGACCAGCTTTCTAAGATTGATTGGAGTCATCTAAACTTCGGCATTACCAGTTCACAAAATTATAGTTACAACGCTTAATTTTTATTTAAGTAATATTACTGAATTTACTAGCCGCTACCGACTTAAGTTTATTGTTCCCGTAATAAAGTAACTTCGTAATACCAATTTGCTCTGAGAATATACTTAAATAATTCGTAATTCGTAATGACGCTCCTTCGTCGCTACCGCTGCGCTAACGTAATTCGTAATTAAGTTTTGTAATGGGGATTTAGCGCAAAGTCACCAGTGGGAAACCTGCGAGTTGATAGCAGTCGTTCATGAGGGAAACCACGCCACTTGCTTCAATCCGGGAAACCCGTACAACGCAGTGGCTCCCCAAGATCACCTTAACGGGTGACAACACAGCTACACAGCTTGTTTCATAAGGGATAAAGCATGAAATCCACGCTGAAAATAGAGCCGTTTATGAGGTTTGAGTGCCATGGTGAGCAGGGGAAGCAGATATAGGTTGATTTTTTCTAAAATTGGTAAGTAATTAGACATATTGTTTCTCTATTCCCTATTCCCTGTCTCCACGAATGAATTTAATTTTGTCCAACTACTTATAATGCTCTGCATTAAGTTACGATCATCATGTATTTGAGCCAGGAAAATTCATCAATGAGCCTTGTTTTAGAGTGTGAGACACCACCTCTGCGTGAAGACGAAACGGGAGCAATTCGAGTTGGAAATTCACAATTACCAAACTTCGATTAAATCCAACACAAATCCGGGTAGAACATCTTTCCCAGACAAACTGACAGGATTATTCAACACTTCCACATCTTGATTTTGACGATAAACTTCTACTTGTTTATTTTTCCGGTCAATTAACCAACCTAAACGAGCGCCATTGTCGATGTATTCTCTCATTTTGGCGCATAACTTTTCTAGAGAATCATTTTTAGAACGTAGTTCTAATACAAAATCAGGACAAATTGGGGCAAAAGTTTCTTGTTGTTCTAAACTGAGAGTATCCCATCTGTCTTGACGTATCCATGCTGCATCAGGAGAGCGATCGCTACCATTAGGAAGATGAAAACCAGTAGAAGAATTAAATGTTTTACCCAATTTAGTTTGACGGTTCCACAACCAAAGTTGTCCTTCTATATCTAAATTTCTGTTTCCTGTATCACTACCCGTCGGTGGCATAACAATCAACTCTCCTGTAGCAGTTCGTTCTAATTGTAAATCTCGGTTAGCTAGTGCCAATTGAATAAACTGCTCGTGGCTGACTCTCAGTGTTAATGTAGATGGAATATTAACGGCAAGAGTTTGGGATAAGTTAGCTTGTGTCATTGTTCCGCTCTGAGTATTCAGCAAGGGTTAGACGATTTTCAAGCAAGAAGATTCAAGTCTTTTCAAGATTTTGCAGAAGAACAACGTCGTAAACACAATCTGCCAGCCAATTCATGAAATATCGCTACAAACGCCCTGATTCTTCTGTTACTGGACTTTATTAATAACCACAGTACGAGTCAGTGTTTCATATAAGGAATGATTATCTCTATGAAATGATGCAAATAATTTATCAATCAATAATCCAAGTCCAAATAATATATATAAAAAAGTAAAACAGATTTTCACTAAAATTCTCCAAGTTGCCTGCAAAAAAGAAATTCTATTTCCTTGCAAATCACTCACAATAATTTTCAATATCTTTTTCCCTGGAGTAGCTTCGTGAGAAGATGATTCAAATAAAGCAAAGTAAAGCCAAATGATAACAAATGCGATTATACCTCCAACAGGAGAAAGTGATCCATTATTTTTGAATGGAGGAGTACATAAACTTATCAAAATACCTACTAAAAACACATCAATCAAGTAAGCGTTAATACGTTTCCCAAATATCCCCTTACTCGCGTTCACTTGCACATTATTAGATGAATTTTTTCTGCTGAAGCCAGTTTTACTATTAGAATAACTATGCCCGTAATCTGGTTGATTACTCTGCTTGCGACTGCGAATTTCGACTATTGCATCAAGTGCATCTTTATCTCTCCCACCAGATAAAACTAATATTTGTCCCCATAAAACCTCTGCTGAAGCTATATCTTTATGTATATATAAAGTTTGATAAGCATTATTCTTTAGAGTCTGAATATCATCACCCTTAACATTTTTTTCTATAAGAATTAAGTTACGTTTTGACGGTGGATTAACAATTACACGAGGATTTTGTAAAGGTTTTGCATTTTCTTCTCCAATTTGCGGAACCCTCGTTTTTATATACTCATCTAATTGTGCAACAGTAGCATATCGATCCATCCCTTCTAAAAGGGCTTGAGTAAAAGCTCCTCCCCGTAGGCTTTCTATCTCGTAAGAAGACTGTCCTTCTGAACAGGAAAAAAACGTGATTATACCTTTTTCCCTTGCTGTTGCAATTGTTTGCTCACCAATTCCTTTACCAGAACGCTTGCCTTCATCACGACAAGCATCTAAAATCATAATGATATTACCCGCTCCTGTATTTTTCAGGGATTCAGTAATTTTATCAACTTGAACTCCTGTACCTTGAATATCGTCCATACTGCCATCTAAAGGCATTATATAATCCAATCCTTCAAAATAAGTTCCATGCCCGCTGAAGAAAAACCATAAATTATCTTCAACTGCAAATCGCTTTCCTTCACTTAATTTCTTCAATCCTGATTTAATATTAGAACCAAATGGAGTATATTTGTCGTTGTTTAAATCACTTACCAGGAGCGTTATATTATTTTTTTCAAGTTGTAATTCATCAAGAAAAAAATTATGTATTTTTTGAGCATCTTCTTTAGCATAATTAAGTTTACTAATATTTACGTAGTTATTAATCCCTATTATAATAGCAAAGTTTCCCATAACTTTAATTAAATTAACTATTTAAATCTTTCTTTTGAACTTAAATTTGATTGCTCCTTTGTTTTCCCCACTAATTCCAGCAGTTCCTATTAACTTTATTTCTCCTTTAGCACTAACTTCTACAGATAATTCAACTTCATCTAGATACATTCCATTCTCTTGAAGAGCTTGCTGCTCTGCATTCCTAAATATCTTTCCAATCGTTGCAATAAACTCTTTCATTCTCGTTTCTAATGCAATAGTACTAACTGCAACAGTTAGTCCCAATCCTTTACTACCAGAGGCTTCTGTTCTTCCAAAATTATCTGCCCAGCTTTCTCCTAAAGCACCCCCAGTCTTTGCTCCATCTACTCCTGATATTTGAGAAACGTCATCAGTCACGATTAAAATAGTTCCCAGAGATGTTTCAGTCATAGTTATATAAAGTTTTGTTGAAAATTTGATTTAGACAACAATTAAAAATTTAAAAATATCTCCTAGTTTCACATTCAAATAATTAAAATTATTCAAGCTACGGATTAAAAAACACATAAACTGTTGTTTAGACTCTTGTCTTTCTAAACAATAACTTTCCAATAATTCGGACTCACTTTCCGGCAACTCTACCGTAAGGCTTTTTCTTGGCTCTATAAAAACTTTTTTTACACAGGATACATGAGTGTCATGTACTAAACAGACATATATTGACATAACTAGCTACTAAAAAGCTATTAAAAAAAATAAAGATTTAAAACATCTTCTGTCAAACCTGACTTAATTAGTCACAAATTAATGTGGGTTATGGTTCAAGGTGGTTCGGGCTATCAGTCAATCATGGCCTCAGTCGGAGGCTCACCGCTGGCAGGACGCAAGATATCGTTGGTATAGATCCCGATCCCGTCAACCGTCCCACCATTCCCTCTTGCTTAGTACCACCCAATGCCAACAAAATCCCTAATTCCACTAGTCAATTAAATATTCACTTTGGTCTCCTAAAAGATTATACTGATGGACAATTGATTTTATGTTGCGATCGCTACGGCTGTGGAGAAGACAACATATTTCTAGACGGACAACTCATAGCTAAAACGCCCGGTGCAGACAAAGGCAAACTCAAGCAAAGTCAAATCCCTCTACCAAGTATTCGCCAAGGTAAAGACTCGAAGCGTGTGCTTCGTAAAGCAGAGAATTTACCAAATCAGAAGCGATCGCTTCGTTGGAGTACTTAGCCGTCCTTAACCCTCTTTTGTCACTCTAGGCAGAAGAAAATTGGAAATAATCGAAAAGTATTCCCTATTCCCTTTTATATTGATGCAAAGGAATTGTAATTACAAATTCCGTACCTTTGCTAGGAGAGGAAAGACACTGTAACTTTCCCCAATGTTTTTCAGTGATAATTTTATAACTAATAGATAAACCTAAACCTGTACCTTTACCTACAGGTTTAGTAGTAAAAAAGGGATCAAATAATCGCATTTGTAAATCTTCTGGAATCCCAGCACCATTATCAGCAATGCGAATAATTACTTGTTGATCTCTCGTCAATTCTGTGTAAATACGAATTTGTAGTTTAGTTATTTTTTCAGAGTTATTTGTTAATGACGAATGACGAATGACGAATGACTCTTCTAAAGCATCAATCGCATTGGCTAGAATATTCATGAATACTTGATTGAGTTGTCCAGCATAACACTCTACTAGTGGGAGATCGCTATATTCTTTAATGACCTCGATTGCTGAACGTTTAGATGTAGCTTTAAGTCGATGTTCTAAAATCATCAATGTGCTATCAATGCCTTCAGCAAGATTTACTGCTTTCACTTCTGCCTCATCTAAGCGAGAAAAATTTCGCAAAGACAGCACAATTTCTTTAATTCTCTCAGCACCAATTTTCATGGAATTTAGCAATTTACGCAAGTCTGCAACTAAAAAATTAACCTCAATATCTTCAGCCTCTTGTTGAATTTCTATAACTGGATGAGGATAATTTTGCTGATAAAGTTGTATCAGTCTGAGTAAATCTTGAATATGTTGATCAGCAGGAGCGAGATTAGCATATATAAAGTTGATTGGGTTGTTGATTTCGTGAGCTACACCAGCTACTAATTGCCCCAAACTGGACATCTTTTCGCTTTGCACTAGTTGAGATGCTAGTTGCTGAGCTTCTTGCTGCACTTGTGCTAAAACTGTTTCTAGTTGCTCTTTGGCTGTAGCTAATTCTCGTTCGCGTATTTTGATAGTTGCAAAAGATTCTTCCAACTGTGCTGCCATCCGATTAAACGATTCTGCAAGTTGACCAATTTCGTCATGGGTAAGAACTGGCGCTTGTTTATTCAGATTTCCTTGAGCGAATTCATGAACAACTTGGGTGAGTTTAACAACAGGTTTAGAAATAGATTTGGCCACTAAAATAGCTGCAAATATGACCAATAAAAGTGTAATTATTCCTAAAAAAATGACAATATTGCTCAGTGTTTGCAAAGATGCAAACACTTCTGCTGTATCCATTTTTACTAACAGTCCTCCATTTAAGGAAGGGAGATATCTCCAAGCAGCAATAGTTTTTTGATCTCGGTAATCATTAGTTATTCCAATTCCTTTAATACCATGAGCAGCTTGATCGAGTGGGTGTAATTTCTGGTTATCAATGCTCACAAATCTTTGAAAAGCTGCTTTAGGATCATGCCGAGTGCCAGATGTAAAAACTATGCGATCGCCAATTATTGAACCTACTATTGTCTCGCCAGTTTTGCCTAACCCAGTATAATCATTGACTACTTTATTAAACTCTTGATTGTTTAATTGCAGTACTACTACACCAATAATTAGTTTCTTTTTAAATATGGGAGCAGCAATGAAAGCAGCAGGTTCCCTGGAGGATGTATAATAGCTAAAGTTAGATATTTCAACTTGCATTAAAGTTTTAGCTCTATCAAAAACTTTAGCTATTTCAGAATTTTTATAAATTTGTTTGTAAAAATTTGATTCAAATTCATGAACTCGTTTTACTGAAAAAATAATATCTCCACCAGGCGAAACTAAAAAAATATTTGAATAACCAAATATTTCTAAATAATTAGTGATAAATTGACGATATACATCATCTATTTGGCTATATGATTTTGAATCTAATCCATCTGCTTTAAAAGCTTTTTGATATTGTTCTGCGGCATCAATTATATTTGGAATTTTTGCAATATTTGCAGCATTTTTTTGTCTTTCACTAAGATAGTTTTCTAGTAAGCGTGCCTTGCCCTCAGCAATAGAAATTAAATTATTTTTAACTTCTTTGAACTGAGCATCACTAGCAATATAGTATTGCAGAGAGGTTACTGTAGTTAAAGGTAATAAGGCAATTAATAAAAACCAAGCTAGTAACTTATTGACGATTTTTTTATTGTTCAACTCCCTCATCTCCAAATTCAGAGATTTATTAACCAGGATTTGCCCAGTTTTGATTCCAGCCTGTATAGAGAGTGTTTAAAAATATCTCCCATTCGGCTTTAGAACGAGAAATAGGATAAGGTACAGGGCGAATTGGTTTATCTGAGTTCCAAACAATTTCAAATTGTCCATCTGCTTTGATTTTTCCTACTCGGACTGTTTTCCAGGTATGTTGGTTATTAGAGTCTATATATACAACACCTTCTGGTGCTTTATAACTTTGGTCTTGAATATATTCCCGAATAATATTCACATCCTCTGTACCTGCATCTTCAACTGCTTGCGCCCATAAATAAACTCCAAAATAAGCTGCTTCAATTGGATCCGATGTGACTCTGTTTTTACCATATTTATTTTGAAAGCTTTTGATAAAAACATGATTTTTTATATTATCAATACTCTGGAAGTAGTTCCAGACTGCATAATCACCTACCACATCTTTTTTTGATAAATATCTTAGTTCTTCTTCAGCAATACTAAACGAAACAGTAGGAATATGATCAGGTGTAATTCCTACTTTTCTTAAGGCTTTGAAGAAAGCGATATTACTGTCGCCATTAATTGTGTTTAAAATTATATCTGGCTGAGTTTCCAAGATTTTTTTGATGACACTATCTACATCAGTGCTACCCAAAAGTATATATTCTTCACCTAAGACTTTTCCATCTAAGGCTACTACTTGGTCTTTAATAATAGCGTTAGCTGTGCGAGGAAATACATAATCGGAGCCTACTAAGAAAAAACGTTTACCTAAATTATCAAAAGACCATTTTACAGCCGGAATAATTTGCTGATTTGGTGCTGCACCAGTGTAGACAATATTAGGTGATTCCTCTAATCCCTCATATTGGACAGGATAAATTAGCAGATGGTTATGCTTCTCAAATACGGGCTTAACAGTTTTGCGACTAGCAGAAGTCCAACAACCAAAAACTGTGACAACTTTTTCTTGAGTAATCAGTTTCTCAGCTTGTTGAGCAAATGTACCCCAATCAGATTTACCATCTACAATAATTGGCTGAATTTTCTTGCCGAGAATACCACCTTTTTTGTTAATTTCTTCGATAGCGAGTAAGGTAGCATCAACAACAGATTTTTCACTAATGGCCATTGTGCCAGTGAGAGAATGCAGAACGCCAATTTTAATCGATTTTTGGGAAAATTCTGTTTGGGGAATCAGGATACATAACACTATTCCTAGCGCAAAAGCTATTAGTAGTAAGATATTTTTTTGATTTACTAGTTTTTGGAACTGTAAAATACATTTAATGGTTTGCCAATCCATGTGTGAGTGCCAAGAGTACCAAGAATAAGAACAGAGAATTTTATTAAAGAAGGAAACAGGGAACAGTTTTTCTTCTGCGCCTGCAATGTAATGAATGTAGCTGTACCCCTACGCTTAAACAAGCTAGCAAGAGCGTTCCGCAGCGAAGTGTTGCCTATCTAGGGGTAAAACACTCCTTTGTGTTACTCTCTCTTTAGAATTATTCGTTAGGGTTTCCTCTTTGATTAGAACTACTATAGGTAAAATTATTTACTAAAAAAGCGTGTTAGTAAAGCCGTCAATATCAAAATTTTATTTTCTAACCATAGATTTTAGACTGTAGAATCCAAAAATTAAAACCTCACCTCGCTTTCTAAAGCTTAACAATCTTTACCTTATCTTTATGTACGTAAAGATAGGATAGATTTTCTCAAGTTTTTGCGTACTCGGGAAGATATTTGTACAAAATAACTACTTTCTAAGTAAATACTCTTAATTAAGAGAAGTGGAGCGAGGTATGCTAAATTTACTTAGAATTTTAGTCAAAATGGCGTTTTGTTTAACGGTTTTGCATAACAAATTGTTGCATAAAAACTTTATTGTAATACTATGAGTAGATCACTTGATTATTAAATAACAATATAAATTTTTCATTAAAATTTAAGTTTTATTACTAATAATTATAGTGAAAAGACGTACATAAAATCATTGTGAATATTGCTGATAAATTATTATTCAGTAAATATATGCAGTTCTATTAAAAATTTAAATAATTTACGTAATTGCCCCATTGTTGTTTCTATTTTAGATTCAATAAAAGTAAAGATTATTACAACAAATGCTGAAGTATTAAAGGGTAAATAAGTGGGCAGACAGCACATATATAAAAGGTTTAAAACTTTGAGCTTTTTTAGTAAACAAAAAGTGCTGTCATTTGTAGTTGGTATTTGTGTGTCAATTGCGGTGATTGTTCTCTGGCAAAGACTACTAATAGAAGAAAGGGCAGACATTACACAACTTATTCAACAGCAGGCGATCGCGATTAAAACTGAGTTAACCAGCGAATTAAAAACACGCATTCTGGCATTAGAGCGAATGGGAAAACGTTGGGAGGTGCGTGGTGGAACTCCACGAAAAGAATGGAGTGCAGATGCAGCAGCCTATATCAAGGACTTTAGTGGATATCGGGCAATCGAATGGGTTGATCCATCATTTAAAGTTCGGTGGATTGTACCTCTAGCAGGGAACGAAGTAGCACAAAATTTTGACCTCAGCCAAGAACCCCGGCGAAGAACTGCACTCCAAGCAGCACGCGATCGCCGTCAAACAACTTTTACGCGTACAGTTAATCTCATTGTGGGTGGCAAAGGTTTTTTAGCATATGTGCCCTTGTTTTTGGAAAACGAGTTCGACGGATTTATCTTAGGAGTCTTTGAGATTCAACCTTTGCTGAACTCCGTTGTGCATGTACCACAAGGATACAAAATCAGAGTTTTTGATGGTCAAGAGTTGATCTATGGCTCAAATTCTCCACCTTCGGCCCAACCCTGGCAACAACAGGTAGATATCGATTTGTATGGAGTCAACTGGCGAGTACAGGTTTACCCGACTCCAGAGTTACTGCTCAGCTTGCGATCGCCTTTATCAACACTTGTATTAATTACAGGATTATCAATTGGTGGCATTCTGGCATTGTTAACTTATTTCATCCAAGCCACAAAAGCCAGCAATCGTCAGATCACAACGATCAATCAGGAATTAGTTTTAAGAGTATTTGAGCAGAAACAAATAGAAGCAGCCCTCAAAGAAAAAGAAGTTGCGCTACATCGGCAAGCACTCACTTTTGAAAATATGTATGATGCAGTGATGATCACGGATTTAGCAGGAAATATTATTGACTGGAATCCTGCTGCCGAACGCATCTATGGCTACACCAAAGCTGAAGTTTTAGGTAAAACTCCTACCATCATACATAAACCTGAAGAAGTTGCTACGGCCATCAAGTTGATTGCCACAATTATCACAGCGGTAACTCAACAAGGACGCTGGTCAGGTGAAATTCACTTTACTCGCAAAGATGGCAGTGGGGGAATTAGTAAAACCACTGTAGTACCCTTACAAAATGAACAAGGACAAACTGTTGCCTTAATTGGTGTCAACCATGACATCACCGAAAGCAAACAAGCGGAAGCATTGCTGCGTCAGAGTGAAGAACGCTTTCAGGCATTTATGAATCATAGTCCCACATATGCTTGGATCACAGATGTTAAGGGAACGATTCTCTACGTTAGCGAAACTTATCGGCGGATGCTTCAACTACCTAGCCAAGAAGTTATTGGCAAAAATATCTTCGACTTCTATGCAACCCACTTTGCTCAGCAATTCATCGAGAATATTCAAATAGTTGCTCGAACTAACCAAGTACTAGAAGCGATTGAATCTGCTCCCTGTACTAATGGTGTGGTTCGAGATTTTTTAGTTTATAAATTTCCAATTTCTAGCATACCAGGTGAGTGTGTGGTCGGAGGAATTGCCGTTGATATTACCGATCGCCAACAAGCAGAACAAGCACTGCAAAAGCAATTACAACGTACCCTGCTACTAGAACAAATCACTCAAGAAATTCGCCAAAGTCTTGACACCAGAGAAATTTTTGAGACGGCAGCTACCCAAATTGGACAAGCATTTAGAGTTGATCGTTGTTTGATCCACTCTTATATTGACGAACCCATAGCGCAAATTCCTTTAGTAGCAGAGTATACCGTCGATTCCTACTGCTCAATGTTGAATCTGGATATTCCCGTAAGTGAAAATCCCCATGTGGCGCTGATGATGGCACAGGATCGAGCGATCGCCTCACCAAATGTGTATATTGATCCTTTACTCCAAACAGCCCAACCAATCTGTCAAGAACTAGGACTGAAGTCCATGCTAACAGTTCGTACCTCCTATCAAAAAGAACCCAATGGAGCCATCTGTTTACACCAATGCAGTCATTTTCGCCAATGGACTCAAGAAGAAATTGAATTACTAGAAGCAGTAGCAGCGCAACTGGGCATCGCTTTAGCACAAGCTCGCTTATTAGAACAAGAAACCCGTCAGCGAGAAGAACTCACATGGAAAAACTTTGCCTTAGAGCAAGCAAAACGGGAAGCAGAAGCTGCAAATCGTTCCAAAAGTGAATTCCTCGCCATGATGAGCCATGAAATTCGTACTCCCATGAATGCCGTAATTGGGATGACAGGATTGCTGCTGGATATGGAAATCACTCCTCAACAAAGAGACTTTGTGGAAATCATCCGTAATAGCAGCGATGCTTTGCTGACAATCATTAATGATATTTTAGACTTCTCCAAAATCGAGTCTGACAAGCTGGATTTAGAAAAACACCCCTTTAATCTGCGTAGTTGCATCGAAGAAGCTCTAGATTTACTGTCTTCTCAAGCCGCTGCTAAAAGTATAGATTTAGCCTACCTAATTGATCCCCAAACTCCCAGCACAATTGTGGGGGATATTACCAGAGTGCGACAAACTCTCGTGAATCTACTGAGTAATGCTGTCAAATTTACCGAAGTTGGAGAGGTTGTGGTATCTGTAGTTGCTAAACAATTAACGACCACAGAGGAATACGAAATCCAATTTGCTGTCAGCGATACAGGAATTGGTATTCCTAAAGAAAGAATGCAGCGACTATTTAAACCTTTTAGCCAGGTTGATGCATCGATGACTCGTCAGTATGGCGGTACTGGATTGGGCTTAGCAATTAGTAAGCGCTTATGTGAAATGATGGGTGGTCAAATGTGGGTAGAAAGTTCACCTGGAGTTGGCTCGACATTTTATTTCACCCTCAAAGCTCAGTCAGTACCAAATTCTGAAACGATTTACCCTCAAGTTTTACAAGCAAATTTAGCGGGAAAACGGTTGCTAGTAGTGGATGACAACGCTACCAACCGCCAAATTCTTGCCATTCAAGCTTTGAAATGGGGAATGATTGTACGCTCAGCTGAGTCGGGTTTACAGGCTTTGGAATTTATTGACGCCAAAGAGCAATTTGATATTGCAGTTTTGGATATGCGAATGCCACATATGGATGGTTGGAGTTTGGCAGCGCATATTCACTCGCTACGAGAGTATCAAAATCTCCCCTTGGTTTTGCTCAGTTCAGTGGAAAAATTAACTCAAAAAGAACAAAAAGCCCAGCGAGATTTTGTGGCTGTCCTCAGTAAACCAATTAAGCGATCGCATCTGTATGATGTATTCGTCCGGATCTTATGCGGACAACGTATCTCCGTAGTACCTTCCCAAATACCACCACCAGTATTTGATTCGCAGCTGAGCCAAAATCTACCCTTACGCATTCTCTTAGTAGAGGATATTTCCTTAAACCAGAAAGTAGCCCTACAAATGCTCAAAAGATTGGGTTATCGTGCCGATGTTGCTAACAATGGGGTTGAAGCTCTGTCAGCTTTGCGTCAGCAGCCCTATGATCTAGTCCTCATGGACATCCAAATGCCCGAAATGGATGGGCTAGAAACCAGTCGTCGCATCTGCCAAGAATGGCCGCACCATAGCCGACCTTGGATTATTGCTGTAACTGCCCATGCCATGCAAGGGGATAGGGAAGAGTGCCTCAATGCTGGCATGAATGACTATATTAGTAAACCAATTCGCATTGAAACTCTCATCCAAGCTTTCAAAAACTATAGTCCGGCTCCCACAAATGAGAATTTAAAATTAACAGCTAATGTTAATAATAATCAACAAATTTATCAATCAGAAACAACTCTGAAATTATCTATTGATACTGCAATATTTCAATCTTTAAAAGATATGGCAGGTGATAATCATACTGAGATTCTGTCAGAGTTAATCGATTGTTATTTGGAAGATGCTCCGCAAAGGCTGCTAGCAATTCATAACGCAATTGATAGCGAAGATGCAACTACACTTTGTAGCGTTGCTCATTCCTTAAAATCATTGAGCGTGACTGTTGGTGCTATGCCTCTTGCTCAACTTTGTACAAAGTTAGAAGCAATGGGTCGTGCTGGTACTACAGTCAGTGCTTCTACTCTGGTTTTGCAACTCCAAACAGAGTATCAACGGGTAAAAACTGCTTTGCAATTACAACATCCCAGGAGACAAAATGACTAATTCTGATTTGCAAAATAACTCACCTTTAGTTTTAGTAGTAGACGATGAAAGAGCTTTGCGGCAATTACTAAACCGCGCTATGAAGCAAGAAGGATATCAAGTTATTGAGGCATGTAATGGACTACATTGTTTAGATATTTGTCAAGATAAATTACCAGATATAGTTTTATTGGATGCGATGATGCCAGGATTAAATGGCTTTAGTTGTTGTACTCAACTCCAAACTCTTTTAGGTAAGGATTGTCCGCCAATTTTAATGATTACGGTGCTTGATGATCCAGAATCTGTTGACCGAGCTTTTAGTGCAGGTGCAACCGATTACATCACAAAACCAATTGATTGGCATGTACTCAATCAAAGAGTCAGCCGCTTACTAGCGTCGAGAGGAGCGATCGCAGAACTTCAGCAAAAAATTCAAAGAGAATGCTTACTAACAGTCAAAGTTGAGACAGCAAATCGAGAATTGCAACGCCTTTCTTCTGTAGACAGTCTAACTCAAGTTGCTAACCGTTATTATTTTAATGAATATTTACAACGCGAATGGAATCGATTAGAAAAACATCAGCTACCTCTATCTTTAATTTTATGTAATATAGCTCATGAATATCAAGTTAATGATGAGTGTTGGCGACAAATTGCTAATACTATTAATAAGTGTAAAAGGCGGGGGGCAGATTTAGTAGCTCGTTATGATACAAAAGAATTTGCTATTGTTTTGCCAAATACTGAAGCTGAGGTAGGGTTACAAGTAGCAGAGGCGATTCGCTCTGCTATTAAAGCTATTGACGCAGCTGATTGTACTGCTCATTGCACAGGAGAAATGGCAGAATTTATCAGCCTCAGTTTGGGAGTAACAAACGTTATTCCTACCCCGGAGTTATCAGCAAATCAACTAATTAAAAGAACCGAAAAAGTTCTCAATCAAGCAAAATTAGCAGGACGCGATCGCATTGTTGCCACATCTGAAAATTGAGCTGAGGGACTGGGGATGGAAAGCGGGAGATGAGGGAGAAATGTTCTCCGCGTCCCTGCGTCTTTGCGTCCTCTTATCCATTCCCCATTCCCAATTCCCCAATTCCCCATGAAAACCACTCTTCTAGAAAATCAGTCTATAGTTCTGATTGTTGACGATGAGAGATTTATCCGAATGCAGCTGCGATTTTTTTTGGAACAAGAAGGATATCGAATAGTAGAAGCTGAAAATGGCAGAGAGGCTCTAGCTATTTTTGATCAATTACACCCTGATATAGTACTTCTTGACGCCATGATGCCAGACATGGATGGGTTCGAGTGTTGCACTCAACTACAACCTCTTGATGGTATTAAGCACACTCCAGTTTTAATGATTACAGGACTTGGAGATCAAAATTCCGTTGATCATGCATTTGCAGCTGGGGCAATTGACTACGTTACTAAACCGATTCATTGGCCAGTTTTACGACAACGAGTAAAACGTTTGATTCAGCAATCGCAGCTACAGCAAAAATTAGAAACTGCTAACCAAGAATTGCAGCGGTTAGTGACTATTGATGAATTAACTCAAGTAGCTAATCGCCGACGGTTTGAGGAGTATCTGAGCCAAGAGTGGCGACGCATGGCACGAGAGCGACAACCTTTATCTCTGATTCTTTGTGATGTTGATTATTTCAAATCTTATAATGATACCTACGGTCATCGAGCAGGCGATCGCTGTTTGCAAGAGGTTGCTAAAGCTATTCAAAACGCTGCCAGGCGTTCTGTAGATTTAGTTGCCCGTTATGGTGGGGAAGAATTTGCTGTGATTTTGCCAAACACAGATGTCCAGGGTGCTGCTTATGTTGCTGAAACAATCTGCTTTGCAGTGCGAACACTGGCAATTCCCCACAGAAATTCACAAGTTAGTTCTTACGTTACCCTTAGTGCCGGATTTATCACACAAATTCCTGCACATAGTTTAGACTTTGAAGGAATGATTACAGCGGCAGATCAGGCACTATATCAAGCAAAAGCCGGAGGACGCGATCGCTTTCACCACTATAGCCACCAATCTCATACCGTTTCACTAGGTTGATACACATGAGGAAGGGAGATGAAACAGACGCGGGGACGCAAAGACGCGGGGACACGGAGATGAAACAGACGCGGGGACACAAAGACACGGAGACGAAACAGACGCGGGGACGACGCGGAGAATAATCTAATGACAATTCCCAATTACGAATTACGAATTACGAATTACGAATTATTATGTTAACCAGCGTTGACCGTTTATTATTTGTGCGGCGAGTTCCTATTTTTAAAGAGTTGCGAGATGATTTTATAGTGCGGCTTACTTCTGTGATGAATGAGCTATCATTTCCTACTAATTATAGTATTTTTAGACAGGGAGAAGAAGGGCGATCGCTTTACATTGTGGTATCAGGTAGAGTTAGGGTTCACATTGGAGATAAGCCACTCATTGAAATAGAACGAGGTAAATACTTTGGCGAATTGGCAGTATTTGATACACAAACCCGCTCTGCATCTGCTACAACTTTAGAACCTTGTGAATGTTTGGAACTAACACAAGAACAACTTTATGATGCGATCGAAGAAACCCCAGAAATAGCCGTCAATATCATACGTGAGTTATCCCGTCTAATTCGGAAATTGAATGATACTAATTCGTAATTTGGAATGGGGAATTGGGAATTGGGAATTGTCATTGATGATTCTCTGCGTCCCCGCGTCCCCGCGTCCCCGCGTCCCCGCGTCCCCTTCATCCGCCTAAAGAAGGCAAGAAACTAACAATACTTGGGAAAGCAATAATTAATACTAGCACCAATAGTTGCAGCAAAATAAATGGTACTACACCGCGATAGATATCTGCTGTAGTGACTTCTGGCGGTGTTACACCGCGTAGATAAAATAGGGCAAAGCCAAAGGGAGGTGTGAGGAAAGATGTTTGCAGATTTGCTCCCAACACCACACCATACCAAACTAAATTGATGCCCAACTGCTGAGCAACTGGCACAAACAACGGTACAACAATAAAGGCAATCTCAAAAAAATCAATGAAGAAGCCTAAAATAAATACCACCAACATGCTGACAATCAAAAAGCCAGTTTTGCCACCAGGAAGATTGGCGAGAACATCAAACATAAATTGATCGCCGTTCAATCCGCGAAAGACTAAACTAAAAGCTGTGGAACCAAATAAGATAAAAATCACCATGCTGCTGATTCGCAGAGTGGTGTCACAAACCTGGCGTAAAGATTCTAACGTGAGTTGACGGTTAGCAGCAGCCAAAGCGATCGCCCCACCACAACCGACTGCACCGGCTTCTGTCGGCGTAGCAATGCCGAAAAATATACTACCTAACACCAACAGAATTAATATCAAAGGCGGTAGCATTACCTGAACCACCCGCATTCCTAACGCTTTTCCTCCAATTTCTCTTACCTCTTCGGGTAATGCTGGTGCTATATCTGGTTTCAAAAACGCCACAACTAGCACATGAATGGCAAAAGCACCCGCCATCATCAAACCGGGAATCACCGAACCAATGAACAAATCACCTACAGATACACCCAACTGATCGCCCAGCACCACCAACACGACACTCGGCGGTATAATCTGTCCCAAAGTTCCCGACGCCGCAATTACACCAGTAGCTAATTCTTTGTTATACCCATAACGCAGCATGATGGGTAAGGAAATCAAACCCATCGCCACAACTGTTGCTGCTACTACACCTGTAGTTGCCGCCAACAGCGCACCCACCAATACCACTGCCAAAGCTAGTCCACCACGCAAGCGTCCCAACAAAATTCCCATCGTTTCTAACAGCCTCTCAGCTATCCCAGATTTCTCCAGCATTGCCCCCATAAAGATAAAGTAAGGGATAGCTAATAAGGTATAGTTTGCCATGATGCCAAAAATCCGCTGTGGCATCGCAGTCAAAAATATCGGGTCGAATATATTCAGTGTAATTCCCAGTATCCCGAATAAAATTGCGACACCACCCAACGAAAAAGCCACAGGATACCCCAGCGATAGCAGCACCAATGCACCTGCAAACATCAGTGGCCCCAGCCATTCATAAGCCAGTGTCATGGAGTTCCTCCTGGGGTTCTAATCTGCCTTGGAGGATTGCCAAGTTTTTAATTGCTTGGGAAATCCCTTGGAAAATCAACAACACAAAGGCGACAATGATCATGGCTTTAATTGGGTAGCGTGGCAATCCATCTGGATCGGAAGATGCTTCGAGAATTTGCCATGAAGCTGCGATTGTATCCCAAGAAACAACGATTACCGTAATGCAGAATGGAATCAAGAAAAATAACGTTCCGATTAAATCTGCAAGTGCCTGCCGCCGCCGCGGCCAATTACTATAAAAAATATCAACACGTACATGTTCGTTATGCTTGAGGGTATAAGCTGCTCCTAAAAAGAAAACTAAATCGAAAATATACCATTGAGCCTCTATGTAAGCGTTGGAAGTAAAGTTATTACCGCTAATTCGTCCTAGATATCGTCCGATAACATTCCAAACGCCGAGTACTACCATGACTAATACTAGCCAACTAGTCAATCGACCAATAAATTCAGTACAAGTGTCAATAATTCGAGAAATTTTTAATAATCTTTCCAACGCTTATCTTGCCTCGTGAATTACTACAAACTTTGTAGAAATATTTTAATGCAATTATATAGAAATCTGACTTAATTAATAAAATTATTTGCGTAGTTAGAGAATGGAGGAGTAAGGAATCAAGTTTTTCGATGTCTATAGAGTTTTTCAAAAATTAAATAGCAGTTCTATATACAAATTATCATGCAGATTGATGTAATACCTGTAATAAAATCCATAACAACATTTTAGTCTAGTAATGCCACTATCAAATTTTAGTCAATATATATGAAGTTCTCCCAACTTATATGTACACCGCAATTATTCCAATTTCAGAGAATAGGTTGGGGCATGAAAGACAATTTTTTATTTGTATCACATTCTTTAATCAACAAGATGATTAATAAAAAAATCGAACTTAAATGCAGCAATTATGAGCCTAAATTGAGTTTAAAATTATCTGCGTTACCTGTGCTGACCTCGTGTTATTCCACGTTTGAAAAAGTTACGAATTTATGAAAGAACGATAAAGGTTAGTGATGGCTTTCATCCATTTTTAATTCTGGCGAATAAAGACTCATACTGTTGAATTGCTGATGAGGATAAAGGCTGTAAAAACTCACTCCGGTCAAAAACCTCACGATTAAGTATTAATAAGTTTTGTAATGGTTCTTGAATATCGGAGGCGGTAATATTTGTCACAATTGGTGAATTACTTTTAGTTAGTAGCGAAATTTGCTTAGCAGTAGTCGGTTGCCAACAAAAATCAATCCATTTATACATTAACTCATTCGCATTATCACTTAGTGGATGTACCCATAAATCAGCCCAAATTGCTGTTCCTGACTTGGGAAGCACAGCTGTAAATTGTGGATAACGCACAAGAGTTGGTAGTATATCACTTGACCAACCAACTGCTAGCCAAGTATCCCCAATAATTAGAGGTTCAAGGTAAGTATTAGAACTGTAAAGTTTTACTTGTTGATTTAATGTCTTTAATTCTTGTTCTAAGTTTGGCACTTGGTCAAGATTTTCTGTATTGTAGGATTGTCCTAGTTTTTTTAAAACCAGACCAATTACTTCTCGTGGCTGATTGAGTAGGGAAATACGCGATCGCAATTCATCACGCCACAAATCACTCCAATCCTGCGGTGTCCACCCCAGTTTCCGAAATAAATCGCGGTTATAGACAATCATTGTGCTACCCCAACGGTAAGGCGCACCCCAAACTTTTCCTTGAGAATCTAAATTACCTTGGTCGTTACGCGTGACTAATTGCTTCCACCTGTCATCCAAAGCTGACCATTGTGTTAATTGGTTTTTTTGTGGCTGTATCAGTGGTTGAATTAGCTTCTGCTCAATAGCTGCTTTTAACCAGTAATCTCCCAATGAGACTAAATCAGCTTTAGGCACTTTTTGCTCTTGCATAAATGGTACAAGACCCCTGAGAAAAGGCTTCCATCCCTCTTCCTTAACTTCTGGTTTCTGCTGCCAATTTTGTAGTTGCTTGAATAAATCCTGTATCTGCTCAACCGGAGTAAAGCTTAGCTGCGTTTGTTGCTGAATACCTTTTTGAAATTGATTAACAATTTGACTAGGAATAGAACCTTTTAATAGCTGTACTTTTAGTTTCGCTTGGTTGTTGCCACCACAACCAGCCAACAGTTGCGATAACACCAATGTACTTGTAGATAACAAAAATGACCGTCGATCCATCTATTTTGAATTTGAGATTACATCTATCTTAAGCAATAGTGATTATTGACTATTGACAGTCAATAGTCAATAAATATATTTAATATTTTATTTATAAAGCTGAAAAAACTGAATAATTAACTAAATATAGCGATTTTTCCTAAAAATATCTGTCAGTTGATTAACTTTTCTCAATAAAAACGCTAACTCATACTCCTAAAAATATTTAGTTATATTTATAATTGGATACTTAAGTTTCACATTTCCACAAAAAATTTGAATACTTAAATAAATCATAAGTATAGTTAAGATTGGCAGTAAATTGAATAACATAGAGAAAATATACGGACGAAGGTATTAAATGGAGCCATTACAAAAGCAAATTTTGACATTGACTGAGAAGCTAGATGCCCTCTATCAGGTGATTGAGAGACTTGAGATCAAAGTTACCCAAGCCCTATCAGATTGTTCTGTAGCCAAAGCACAGGCACAGAATAATAATCTAGAAAATAGTGAAGCTGGGCAATATCAATTAAAAGGACATCTCAGTTACAATTCCGATCTCGAACATAAGGATGTGTTAACAGATGGTATTTATCTAGACCTGAGTCGTCAAAGTGGAGAGAAAAGCTTAACACCAGAAATTCAAATCCAACGACTGACAGCACAATTAACAGCAGCATATAATCGCATTGCAGCTTTAGAAGAACAATTACTCAGAGAAAGAATTCACTAGATTGGTCAAAAATTAACTAATTCGTAATTCATAAATTCGCAATTTTCGGATCTAGTTCCACAACTTTCTCTACGTGGCTTAGTTTCAATCAGGATCTAAATTTATTGAAGTCCCGTTAGTTTTTGGTGTTTATTTACTTGAACTTCTCTACCTCTGAAAAAATTTTGAATTTTGAATTTTGAATTACTTAATATTGCCAAGATATGCCGGAAGCTCTCTGAGTCCGGTAATTTTATTTTTAGGTATTGATTCGCCGCAATCGCTCAAACTGGTCTTCAATAGCTGTTAAAAGTTGTTGTTGCTGCCAATCTCGGCTAATCCCAGAGGCAATACAAGCACCTCCAGCACCCATACCTTCTTTCACAAAACCCTGTTCATAAGCCCGCAGCTGATGATAACGAGAATCAGCAAAACTTAAACTAGTGGCTAACAAGCAAGGGCTTTCTCCACCAAGAGTTAAGTTGTTTCTACCCAAACTCAGAGCTAAGTCAACCGTACCACCAGTGAGGTCTTCTGCCACCCAGCGAGTTGTACCTACAACTACCGCTTCTGGTTGCCAGGATAAAGCATAAGCTTGAGCAATCGCCTGCATCAGCGCATAAACCGCTAACATTTGTGTCCCACCAGCCAGCAAAACACCACAATGACGGCTAGCCGCGATCGCCATTCCAGCCACCACTACTTGCATCGGATCACCCACGGCGGCGACTAGTTGTAAGGGGTCTATGAGGGACGCGGGGAAAGAGGACGCGGGAAGGGGGGGACGCGGGGACGCGGGGAAAGAATTCTCGGTGTCTCCTTGTTTCTGCTTCATCCTCTCCAGTCCGGCTTGCACTATTGTCGATTTTTGTGCGTGGTTACAAATTGGGTGACTACTGTTGACTTTTCCGGCTGCGTTTATACCCAAGCCAGTTAAAATCGCTAAAGCAGTTGTAGTACCTCCCACAACACACTCACTTAAAATGAGATACTCTTGGGGAATTTTGGCACTCAATTTAGCGCCCCAAAGTAGGCCTTGATCGAATAGGTGTTTTACCACTGCTAAATCCATCGCAGCACCTCCACTTAAACACCTTGCAGGAGTACCACCTAAATCAATTGTTGGCACAGCAGGAGCATGGGGTAAACCAGCGTTAAATAAATAAATTGGTATTTTCAGTGCTTCAACGACAGCGCGAGAAATCAGCACAGGCGAAGCCCCAGCCGCCAGTGGTGGTAGCGGGTATTGAGGCTTTCGTTCTGGGCCATAGTACAAAAACTCAGCATCAGCACAAGCAGTATACTGCCGATCCTCTGGAGTGCGACCAGCTGCTGAAATTCCCGGAATCAAACCGGTTTCCGTAAATCCTAAAACACAGGCAAATATAGGTAAACAACTACGATACCGTTGTAACCATACTTCACCTTGTTCTATTTGAGTGTAAATGCGAATTAAGTCATTGGTCATGGGTGGATTGGGAACTAGGGATTGGGGATTGGGGATTGGGGATTGGGGATTGGGGACTGGGGATTGGGGATTGGGGATTGTCATTTGTCATTAATTATTCTCCGCGTCCCCGCGTCCCCGCGTCCCCGCGTCTCCCTCATCCCCGCGTCCCCGCGTCCCCGCGTCTCCCTCATCCCTCGGTCACTGAGCGAAGTCGAAGTGCATCCCCCTCATCTACCCCTCATAATCCATCAAAACTTGCACCCAATGCGGTGGGCGGGGAATGGGATTGCCTAAGCGATCAAATAGCAGCCATGCAGCTAGGTGTACCACAAACAAGTAGATAAAGTTGTTGAGTACAATCAAAGCGATCGCCCCTACTTGAATTAAAAATATACTGGGACTCACTAATAAATTCAGCCTCAAAATTATCCAGTCAATGACTTCTGTCACCTGGTTAATCAAATAAATCCACAGGTCTTCACTCGATAACACAGACAGTAACCACAGCCGAAAAAAGAAACCCAAACTGCCCAGTAGCGCACCCAAAGTAATCGACACAATCCAGGGAACACGACGATACCAAGTTGCCCCCAAAAGTACCCCCATGAAGGCGAAGGGCATGACAAATAACAAGCTACGGACTGGGCCCATCAGTACCATCAGTAGTAAGCCACAGGTAAGTGCAGCCATCCATGCAGACCGTTGTCCCCAACGTAAATAGACTAAAGCGATCGGCACTGGAAAAAATATCCGCAAAACTGGGCCCAATGGAAAGTAAAAATTAATAAACCAAATCAAGCTAGCAGCACTGGCTAAAAATGCCGTTTCCACCATTCTTAAGGGTGCTTCACCTTTCATTTGCGGAGGTAGGCGCGTGCCTTGATTATCAGAGTTGATTTGATTCAAGGAAGTTTGAGATTCATCAGCTGGGTCTTCCTCCGGTTCATGTGGTAGGGAATTAATAATACTCATATTTGACAAGTTGTTAAACTATCATTCTTTCTAAGGCTGACAAATCGGGAATACAAATAACGTCCTGATCCCGTTTAATCAACTCTTTTTTTTCTAGCCTTGTCAATACTCGTGTCACAGTTTCCCGTGCCAGTCCACTCAGGCTACTCAGTTCTCGATGGGGCAAATTAGGTATTTCGGTTCCTGTGCTTCCTTTTTTTCCCTGTCCTTCTGCTAAAAACAGTAAAGTGTCTGCTACCCGCGACTGACTATCAGATTCTCGCAAGCGCAATCGTCGATTCACTTGTCGCAAACGTCGCGCCATCAGTTGCGCTAATCGCACTCCTGCTAAAGGTTCTGTCTGAAGTAATTTGACAAAATCTTGAGCGGGCATACTGCCAATAACCGTAGAAGTTAGAGTAATCACATCCGTAGATCTAGTTACTTCATCTAGCGCCGCCATCTCACCAAATAACTCTCCTTTACCGAGAATATTCAGTGTTATTTCTTTCCCCTCTAGATTATAAGTGCGGATTTTTACCCATCCATCCATAATAAAATACACAGAACCGCCCCAGTCATTTTCGAGGAGAATCACTTGATTAGCTGGATGAGTACGGGTTACAAGATGAGTAAGGGCTAGTTCCACAACAGCTTCTGGCAACCCTTGAAAGAAAAAGCTATATCGGTCTTCCATTACGACATCATTCAAAGCTGCTATGTAAACAATAACAAAAGTGTCATTTTTAGCCTAAGCTATCAAAGCACAGCCCCTATTCAAGATCAAACTAAATCATGCTACACAATCAGTGAGAAAAGCATTTTTCTGGATAATCTTTACCGATGGCTAGGGACTAAAGACTAATAAGAAGAGATTTTCATAAGACCTCACGGTATGCGGGAAACGAGCGCGTCTTTAGACCTGAGAGGGAAGCGACACGAGCGATTTTAATCGCAGTGAAATATTTATTAAACCATTACCGCCTTGGGGTGTTTGATTCGGTGTGCCTTTGTAATGCACTTTCAACGGGACAGTTACCATTTCAAATCTCCCAACCCTGTACGCATAACGGTTTTGCTCCTAAGAGCCTCCCTTGCGGGGTAATGTTAGCTTCGTCAATGTTTTAAGAGCTTGTTAAGCTTGTAACACTGTTTCAGTGACTTTGAAACTGTTTAATCACAAGCGACAGAGCAAGGGGCTAGCTTCGCACTCCAAGGTGTCGTGACTCAAAAAACGTAGCCATTAAAGGCTTAGACTGGTCAGCACAGCTTGCTTGATTTCTCTTACAAGCTCAATCCCTTTAGGGTTGAGTTACTGACACTTAGTTATGGGATTTTCCGGTAAGATAGCTGGATTGAAACAATGTATAAAGTTTTGTAAAAAATAGTTTCTAGTTAGATGAAATATTTCTTCATGACTAATCAGTCACAGCGGAAATAAACTTCACTACCTAACAGAAGCTCAAGATGCTCAAAAACAAACAAGTGTGGGCTTTTGCATTGTACTAATAACTGTAATGCAAACTTGATTATTTCAGAACATAGTCAAACAACATTAATCATACTCAAGGTAGTAAATTTTTGCTCAAGTATTTTACGAGACAAGAGAACACTTATATCAACAGACTTTCAAACTTGTTCCCTGTCCCCTGCTTTACATTTGTCCCAAAATGACAATTAGCTGTTAAGCTAATCTTCTAAAACAGAGGCTGATTGATAATTGCCACATCTTGGAGCAATTGATCGCATAATGGCAGTCAGAAGTTCTCAAAACTTCGGCAATTGTAAAGTAATTCTTTAGACTGGTTGACGTACTGTTCTAGTTAAGGTAACTCAAAGTGACTTCCCACACAGATGAAATTCAAAAACTGATTGCAGATATTGACAACTTATGTGCTGGTGGTGGCAAGGGCTTGTCTAGGTTATTTTCTAGTCAAGCGCCAGAGCCTAAAGAGGTCTTACAAAGAATTCGCGACTTTCTGCTGAGACTACAAGAAAGCGAAACATTGGACAGCGACAGCCAAAACCAGTCTTCTGAGCAACCACAATCGCCTTTGCTGGTAAAATATATTGAGCAAAGCAATAATCAGCAGCGTGAGCTGGGATTACTACAGCCTTTACAAGCAGAATTAGAAGGATTGCTGCAAGAGCGAGCAACGCTGGTGCAAGAAATTAGACAGCTAGAGCAGAGGCGATCGCAAAATTACTCTCTAGCACAACAGATGGCAAGCCAAGAGCAGATGATTTCTGAGTTTTTACAAGTACTCATGAGTCGGCTGGTGCCAACTTTAGCTCCACACATATTACAGAGCGCCACCAAATCAGAATCAACTCAACCATTGCTAAATTCAACCGATTCTGTAGAACATCTATCTAAGGAGTTAGATCAACGCCTACTGTCACTAGATGGGACTGTGAATGTTGTCTTTGAAGCACTACAACGTAATATTAATACCTATAACGAATCTTTATCGCAAGCGCTGGCGAGAATGCACAGCAAGGGAATGCAAGGCGAACAATTACTGTCGAGCTTTCTCAGCACTTTTACCCAGTCTTTACAACAACAATCTCCTATTCAACCATCTTTACCAACATCACCAGTACCATCACAGCCAGCAAGTTTATCCTCACTTCCTTTAAATACTGAGCAGCCGGATGTTGATCTCACAGCAGAATTAGATTCAGTACTGCTAGAGCTTGGCCAAAAAGTGCCGTCAACTTCTGTAACACCAACAACATTTCAACAAGATAATTCTGAGAAAGTTGGTGATGAGGTAGACCAACTTTACGCTAGCTTGTTTGGCACTAACGATGTGATTGAGCCCAGTCCCAAGACAATGCAGGCTGCTAATATCACTCCCCCTGCAACATCAAATATTGTTGAGAGCGCACCTGCATCTTTAACCAATCAACCACAAAAATTGCCAGATCCTTGGGTTAACGACAAAGAAGCTCAATCACAAAACCCCAGTTCCTTATCAGAATCACCGGAACAATCCTTGTTTGCTGAGGAGCCTGAGTTAGACTCTTCTTTGTCAGCAGAAGTTTCGCCAACAAAACCGGACGTACAGCCAGCTAGTAATGATACAATTAACATCCTCACTGACCTGTTAGCTGAGCCAGAAAATACAGTCACTACAACCCCAGTTACCTCACAGGCAGCAATTTCCATCAATGATGAGCCAGAAAATTCTTTAGATAACTATATTCCTGCTTCACCCCAAGAAAATCTGCTGAGTTTTGAGGCAACCGAAACTCCAGCCGCGTTGGATATTTCCTTAAATGATGAGCAGTTACAGCAATTAAATCAAGATTTGGCTAGCTTTGATCGGCAACTAAATCCAGAGTTGCAACCAATTGGGAATTTTGACAGTTCACAAAAACAGATTGAAAAAAAAAATCAAGCCACAACACCTACTCAAGAAAGCACCTCATACCCAATTTCTCAATCTCCCCAGAATTTCGACGATGTTTTAGAATCGGTTTGGTATTTGGGAATTGATTTAGGTACAACTGGAATTTCTGCCGCACTCTTAAATCGCTCTACTTGTATTGTCTATCCTATCTACTGGTCAACCGAGAACCGTTCTGGAACCTCCTTACAACAATCGTTTCGTCTGCCAGCGGAGGTTTATTTACCAGTGGCTTCTGTGCCTCAAGGAGAGCATGAAAGTATCGAAGCACAAGAAAATACAGCACCGGCAGCTGTGGCACCAGAAAAGGATCACTCCGCAACTCCAGCGGCACGGAGAGCAGATTCAACGAACAATCTTTACTCGGCACAGTTGAAGCCATATTTACAGATAGCCATTCCCTACAAAAGCGATCGCCAAAAATGGGAACCTGTGTTGCAATTAAATGAATTTTCTGCGGGGCCGTTAATTTGGGTTTTGCGATCGCTCTCTAAGTTACTGTCAACCCTCAAATCTGACCGCACCAGTACCACACCTGCTTTAATTGCTGGTGCTGTTGGCATAGACACCCAAGCTTTTCTCAAAATTATTCACAACATTGCTGGTGTAATCTGTACTTGTCCATCTAGTTGGTCAGAACAATATCGTTTCAATGTCCGCGAAGCTATACTCACTAGCAAATTAGTGCCGCATCCCGAGCAAATCTTTTTTGTCGAAGAAGCGATCGCCAGCTTGCTGAGCGAACTTGATGGCGCTAAAGGTGAAAAAATTCAATTAAGCGATCGTCAAGGTTTACGTACAGCCAGAACTAGCGAATCTCCTCTGACTGACAGCACCCTCGTGATTAATATTGGAGCAACAGCAACAGAAATGGCTTTGGTCGATTTATCTGAAAGCTTGTCACAATTGACACACAACAATTTCATGCTCCACAGTTTTGCCTATGCTGGCAAAGGAATCGAACAGGATATTATCTGTCAAATGCTGTTACCGCCAAAATCTCGGCAATTACGTACAGAAGCAGAAATAAATAGTAAAAATACTACTAGTAATTCCTGGAATTGGCAACCAGCCATCCCTGGTTTAGATCAGATGCATTGGCAAAGTTTAGGACTAGAAAGCTTAGAATTACCCAGAGTTGGCGAACCAGATATTACCGCTCGTATCCGCCTCCAGCAGCGTCTCGAAAGTTCCCTACTCGGACAGGCGGTATTAGACGCAGCACTGGCATTAAAGCTGATTTTACAGCACCAAGAATCCTTTACTCTAGAATTGGCAGATCAGCGCTGGGTGTTGCAGCGTCGAGACCTAGAAAGCCAAGTGTTTATTCCGTTTGTGCGACGCCTCAACCGAGAACTCAACAAATTATTGGTAGCTCGTGGCATCCCTACAGAAGCCATTAGCCAAGCTATCCTAACTGGAGGTGTAGCAACTATCACCACAGTCAACCGTTGGTTACGGCAAAAGCTGCCGAACGCCAAGATTATTCAAGATTTATATCTAGGTGAAAACGGCGCTCCTAGCTGTAGTAGAGTAGCTTATGGTTTGGCGATGCTACCCCTGCATCCCCAAATTTTGGAAATACCCAAACAACAGTACACAGATTACTTCCTGTTTACAGAGCTGCTGCGGTTATTGCCAGACCGACCTTTATCTTTTAGCGAAATAATCCAGTTATTTGAGGGTCGCGGCATTAACACCCGTATTTGTCAACAGCGCCTGCTGGCTTTTTTAGAAGGAGAACTACCTGCGGGTTTGATCCCTTCAGAACTAGAGTCTACCTGGCTGACTCAGAGTTCTCAAGATAACTTAGATTATCAGGCGATCGCCACCGCACCACTTTTTGAAAAACAAGGAGGACTTACCTATCGTCCTAATTCTCAACAGGTGCTGTCTCTACGTCGATATCTCGATGCCATCAAAGCCAGTAGCCAGCAATCATTAGAGGAACCATACACAGTGAATTTCGCTTCAGAAGTTCATCGTTAGTAAACTAATGCGCTTACATAGGGCTCATATTTGATTTTTGGAAAAAATCCTTCTTTTGTGTTCCCTGTTACTCCGCAGTCGCTCCACTTGGGGTCTTTGTTCCCTGTTAAGAGTTTCCTTTCCTATAGACACACAGTTTCGTCAGTAAAATTACTGTTTAATTACATAAAAAAATGTTTAAATAGCATTTATTTGAATTTTTTTAAGAAAAAATACTGGAAATTTATAATACGCTACTGAATTGAAAGATTATGTAAACTTTGGATTTTCTATTTTCCGCAGATTGTATTTTTGCTTAATATTACTACTGATTAGAAAATCAGTAAAAACGGCGAAAAAAGTAAAAATAGAATAAAAATCACGCTCATGTCTACTTTTACTGCTGGTAAAAAAATTCCTGTTGTAGAAGAATTAGTTGCAGTGAATCATCTTCACTCAGCTAATCCGACACAGCAGCCTTTACATCCCTCAACTGTAAGTACTACAAAAAGATTAATAGATATTCTTGGAGCTATTGTTGGGTTAATAATTACATCTGTGATAGCAATTCCTGTAGCGATCGCTACATTTTTTCATGATCCAGGCCCAATATTTTATTCTCAGATTCGCTGTGGTTTGAACGGAAAACCTTTTCGGATTTGGAAATTCCGTTCCATGATCATTGGTGCTGATAAACTCAAGCATCTAGTCAAAAACCAAGCCAAGGGTCATATTTTTAAATCTGTTGACGATCCTCGAATTACTCCTGTGGGTAAATTCTTGCGGCGTACTAGCTTAGATGAATTACCTCAATTTTGGAATGTGCTATTGGGAGACATGAGCCTAGTCGGCACTCGTCCCCCCACTCCCGATGAAGTCATGCATTACGAACCCCACCATTGGCAAAGATTACGAGTCAAACCAGGCATGACTGGAGAATGGCAAGCTAATGGCCGCTCTAGCATCAAAGACTTTGAAACCATCGTCAGCATGGATATGGATTATCAGCGTAAGTGGTCTATCGCTTATGATTTGAGGCTAATTATCAAAACCATTGGTGTGGTATTGAAAAAGAGTGGAGCGTATTGAATTTGTCAACTTCACCACCCAAATGAGCTGTTACAAACCGCTCCCTGCTCCCCCAACGCGTAAATTAAATAATTCGTAATTCGTAATGACGCGACGCTCCTGTGTCGCTCTAAGCGAAGCTATGCCGCAGGCTTTACGCTAACGCTATCGAGGACTCGCTACCGCTGCGAAGCGCGTAATTCGTAATTAAATGCTTAACAGCTTATCATGAGCAAACCAATAGTTTGGGTAAATGGTGACTGTCTCAGTCCATACAACCCTTCGCTACAAAAATATGCTAATGCCCCAGCTATTTGGGTTTGGGATGATGCGCTCATAGAGGAATGGCAACTGAGTCTTAAACGCCTTACATTTATCTACGAATGCTTGCTAGAGTTACCCGTTACCATTTGCCGTGGTGATGTAGCAAAAGAAGTTTTAGCCTTTGCTCAAGAGCATGATGCCAATTTAGTAGTGACAACCGCAAGTCCCAGCCCCAGGTTTGATGATATTTGCAATCAAATAGAGCATTCTCTGACATTGGAAGTGCTAGAAGTTGAACCATTTTTCGAGTACGACGGCTACATAGACTTAAAAAGATTCTCGCGCTATTGGAAAGTAGCAGAGAAACATGTTTTTGATTAGGGACTCATTCCCCATTCCCAATTAACACTTGTTGCCAAAATAATTGCAAAATAAAGGCAGTTCGTCATGATTGTGATCTGATATGCCGACTACGCTCGCTGATGCACAAAATTTACTTTCTGATCTGATCGCCCGCTACTCATCTCGCGTAGACTACCTGATGATTCGCCTCGAAGAAGCAGAAGGGACTGATATCTTGTTGCGTGGCGACAAGGTAGAAACCCTGAGTGAAGGTATTTCTATTGGTGGACATATTCGCGCTTGCTATAAAGGTGGATGGGGATTGAGCAGCTTTAACCATCTAGGAACAATTACTGAACGTATCGAAGAAGCGATCGCAGCTGCCAGAATGGTAGGAGATGAAGAAACTATACTTGCCCCTATTGACTCTGTGCAAGCAGTATGCAGTCTTCCTCTGGTAGGAAGTGACCCTCGAAAAATCCCGTTAAGTAGTAAAAAAGAACTATGCGATCGCTATACTGATTTGCTCAAAAGCGTTGATCCTCGCATCACCATTACCTCAGTACGCTACGGAGATAGCGCTCAAAGAGTCATTCTCGCTAGCTCAGAAGGTACTCTCATCGAACAATCTTGGATAGATATGGAGATGCGCTTTGCCGCCACTGCTAGAAACGGCGAAACCGTCCAAACAGGGCGAGAAACCACTGGTTCTCGCAAAGCCTATGAAGATTTAACCAATTTAGATGCACAAGTCAAGAGTGCAGCTCAAAGAGCTGTTGCTGCCTTATCTCTGCCATCAGTTAAAGGCAATACCTACACTGTAGTCATCGATCCCATCCTCACTGGTTTGTTTGTTCACGAAGCCTTTGGACATCTTTCTGAGGCCGATATGGCTTATGAAAACCCAGATTTACTGGAAGTTATGACCATCGGTAGGCGATTTGGCCCAAAAGAACTGCAAATTTTTGATGGTGCTGCCCCAGAGGGACATCGGGGTAGCTATTTTTATGACGATGAAGGTACACCCGCCACCACTACCCAACTAATTAAAGATGGTGTTTTGGTCGGGCGCTTGCATTCTCGTGAAACCGCAGGCAAGTTGGAGGAAACACCAACAGGCAATGCTCGGTGTCTGAATTATCACTTCACACCCATTGTACGGATGACCAACACCTGGATTGAACGGGGTAAAACGCCAGTTGCAAACTTATTTACTGGTATTAAAGAAGGAGTGTATGCCCGTAATTGGTTAGGGGGGATGACTAATGGCGAAATGTTTACCTTTAGCGCTGGGGAAGCGTGGATGATTAGAAATGGTAAAATTGCTGAACCTGTACGGGATGTGACACTTTCAGGTAATGTTTTTCAAACTCTGGCAGATATTGAAGCGATCGGCAATGATTTTTACTGGGATGAATCTGGTGGTTGCGGTAAAGGCGGACAAAACGGCCTACCTGTAGGCTGCGGCGGCCCTAGCCTGCGAATTCGAGATGTAGTAGTTGGTGGCGAAGCATAACATAGATGCTTTTAACTAAGCTATTTCTAAAAAAAGAGAAATGATAAACTCTTGACTATTAACCAATTTCCCACTCCCGACTTACTCAACCAAGTACTTTCCTCAGTAAACCTATCCACATATCCGGAGGATCGCAATAGTAATCGATTGCTTCAACTTGATATTTGTATAATTCACTGCCACGTCGCAAAATAATTTGATGACCGGGTTTTACACCTTTGCCTATTCCAGTCATGTACCCTTCGGTGCCTTCGTTTAGCGGCTCAAATACATAGTCGCTTCCCCAAATAAATTGACTATAATCGTGTATTTTATTCTTTGTTGATTCGTTAGTAGGAAGTTGGAGTTGAGCTAACTTACTTAGCAAACTGAAACTTGCGCTCATACCTGTTCTAATCAAAGACATAAGTTGAGTTCTCCCAAAGAAGATATTAACGATGAAGAGTTCTGGCCTCCAGGTGAATCTCAATCCCTGTCAATCACCAATTCAAAGCCAAACAGGTGAAAAATGCCATCAGGAATTAGCTGCATTGTCAGACAATAAAGCCAATTCATCAGCTAATGTCAAATAAGTAATAGCACCCATAAGTAGGAAAACGGAGACTTGAAGCATCCATTTTGTACACCATTAAAAACCAATTTTAAAAGTACCTCAAAAAGGAAAAATTAAATCTTTTTAAGACTTAATTATCTTTTCTCATTTTCAAGCTACACCAAATTTTATCTAATGTCGATAAATATATCGTTAATTATGCAATCGATACTTGAGGATTCAGTTTTGATATTAATATTGAACGCTTAAGAGTGTAGTGACTATTAATAAGTAATATTGTGTCCGTTTTAATACTTAAACTGTTGTGTGTGCAAGGAATAGGCAATAGGTAAAAACACTAAAAAACTAGCGATTAAACTAAATTACTATGCAGAAAGAACATCAAAACTTCAAAACACTGGCAAGTTCTAACGAAACTTTTATTCCACCAGCAAAAGATGTTGAATTAGATTGTTCATTAGCTAGGTATGACTATGAACTACCTCCAGAACTCATTGCCCAAAACCCAGTAGTTCCCAGAGATAGTTCGCGGTTACTGGTGATTAATTCTCGTACTACAGGCAATGAAACAGCACCTCTGCACCATATTTTCCATGATTTACCCGAATTACTGCGCCCTGATGATTTGCTAGTCATGAATAATACTAAAGTTATTCCAGCACGACTGTATGGGCATAAATCCACAGGTGCTGAAATAGAGGTATTGCTATTAGAAGAACGACAGCATAATTGTTGGTTAGCCCTAGTTAAGCCAGGAAAACGCTTCAAATTGGGAACAAAGGTTATGTTTGCTGCTAGGGAGGCGGGTGTTAAGGATTGGAAAGATTCTTACCCAGTTCCCAGCGATGCACTGAGCCTGTCGAAGTGTCCCCAACTCACGGCTACAGTTCTGGCAACAGATGCAGCAACCGGGGGGCGTGTTTTACAGTTTGATGTGCCACAGGGAATGTCTTTAGTGCAGCTTTTAGATGTATTTGGTGAAGTGCCTTTACCGCCTTATATCAATGCATCCCAAGCAGTTGCGGAACAGTATCAAACCGTGTATGCTCAACAGCCAGGAGCGATCGCAGCCCCCACGGCTGGGTTACACTTTACTCCAGAATTACTAGAAAAGTTACGCGATCGCGGGATTAATCAAGCTTCGATTACGCTGCATGTTGGTGTAGGAACTTTTCGCCCTGTGGAAGTGGAAGATGTTACTACTCACCAAATGCATGAAGAATGGATAGAAGTTCCTGCGGCAACGGTAGAACAAATCCATGCCACAAAAGCAGCAGGTGGACGAATTATTGCCGTGGGTACAACGGTAGTGCGAGCTTTAGAAGGGGCAGCACAGTCTGGTAATTTACAACCATTTTGTGACAAAACGGGCTTGTTTATCTATCCTGGTTATCAATGGCAAATAGTAGATGGTCTGATTACTAATTTTCATTTACCGCGTTCGAGTTTGCTGATGCTGGTAAGTGCTTTGATTGGTAGACAAAGGTTGTTAAATATATATCAAGTGGCGATCGCTTCTCAATATCGCTTTTATTCTTTCGGTGACGCCATGCTAATCTTGCCAGAAGCTGTAGGGAATGGGGAATAGGTGTTTCTTATTTCTCCCCCTGCCCCCTGCCTCACAGGTATAGGTATTTTACAACACCTATCATCTGTCCCCACCCATCTCACAGGGGTTTGGAATTTTTGCCTTCACGATGGGTACTCTGACTTATAAGGATTTCAAAAAGAATAAGTATAGGTATACCATTCATGTCTCAAAAGTATCAGCTAAAACTGTGTTTTCGCGGTTACTACTACGCGGCAGTTTTTTGTTCTTCAGTGTTTTTGATTTTAGCTGCACCAACATTTACTAATTTTTTAAATAGCAAGCTGTTAGCAGAAACCGCGATGAGTCAAGATTTGGTAGCAGCTAGCTTTTTTCAGCAAGGAGTTACACGCTACAACCGTCAAGACTTACAAGGTGCAGAATATGCTTTTCGTCAAGCGTTACGGCGAGATCCCAACCTAGAAGTGGCACGGAATTATTTAGGTAATATTTTTATGCTGCAACATCGCCCAGATGTAGCTATGCAAGAATATGCAGACGCGGTAAAAATTAATCCTAACTATAGTGAGGCTTATTACAACTTAGGATTAGCGTTTCATCGACAAGGACAAAAAGAAGCGGCAATTACCACTTACCGCCAAGCTTTGGTAATCGATCCTTCCATGGCCGCAGCACAGTATAATTTGGGTCTAGTGCTGTATGAACAAGGACAATTAGAGGAAGCGATCGCCGCATACCAACAAGCAATTAATTTGGATAGTAGCAATGCTAACGCCTATTTTAACCTAGCGATCGCTCTGCAACAGCAAGGTCAAGTAGAGCCTGCGATCGCTGCCTATCGTCAAGTCTTAAAGCTAGATCCTCAGAATGCTACAGCCCAGAATAACCTGGGAAGCTTAATAGCAATGAACGGACAACCCGCAGAGGCTGTTTCTGTCTATCAGCAAGCTGTTCGACAAAACCCCAAGAATGCTACTGCCTACTACAACTTAGGAGTAACTTTATATAATCAAGGCGACATCAAAAAAGCTAGTAGTGCCTTAAAACGTGCCCGTAATCAATACCGTGAGCAAGGTAATACCGAGCAAGTTGAGAAAATCGAGCAGTTAATGCAGCAAATTGTCCAGATACAAGAGCAACCTTCCCAAGCAGAAACTTCCGAACAACAACCACCAAATGAACTAGAAACACCTGTCAATCCTGACGATTTGCCTATGTCAGGTGAAGAAGAGTCTACTTCATTCAACACTGAGCAATACTAGCTTGAAACTAGGGGCTAGGGATTAGAGGCTGAGATTACGAATTACGTTAGCGCAGCGGTAGCGAGTCCTCGAGCGTCATTACGAATTACGAATTAACGTCTGATGTGAATTAGGAATACCGTTGATGAATGCAACAATAGCCCTCATCTCCCAACCTCTTCTCCCAAGCGTGGGAGAAGAGGAGCAATTTCAAAGTCCCTCTCCCAATTTGGGAGAGGGATTTAGGGTGAGGGCAAAGATTTATGACATCAGCAAGACCAATTTTTCCTAACTTAATTCACATTAAACGTAATTACGAATTACGAATTACGAATTAATATAAATCCAGCGTGAAATAGAATGTTGAACCAACACCTACACTAGACTCTACCCAGATTTGACCATTGTGCAATTCAACAATCTTCTTCACAATAGCTAGCCCCGCACCAGCTCCACCGCCGTACTTTTCTTGGGAGTGGAGCCGCTTAAAGAGTTTAAAAATGGTTTCCATATGATGTTCTGGAATACCAATACCGTTATCACGCACGTAAAAAGTGATTGCAGACTGAGAAGAGGGCGCGGTGAGGAGATGACGCGGTGAGGAAGTCGGAGTCTTTGATGCTACTTGCTTGATGCCAGGGAACTCATTCACCGCAGTGGCTGCGGTTTCCGTCGAGTCCGTTAGCGTTAGCGGTAGCGCCGTAGCAGCGTTACTTCCGAACCCATTCGCTGAAAGCGTTCCCGTTAGCGAAGCGTCTCGAAGAGAAGGGTAGGGGGACGCGGAGATATCTTTATCTTTCTCCGTGTCTTTGCGTCTCCGTGTCCCCGCGTCCTCTGGAACGTCCTCTGTTTTATCTAGGTAGCCAATCTCAATCCATTGTTCTGACTTGTCGTTGTATTTAAATGCATTGCCAATTAAATTACTAAAGACTTCGTTAACGAGAATAGGATCGCACTGAATTGTGGGTAGGAGTCGGGGAATACGAATATCAACAAGCTGAGAGTCTTGGCGACTAGCACGAAAAACATCAATTACTTGATGAAGTAATTCGTTAATATCAGTGGCTTGTAGGCGTAGTTGTGCTTGTCCTAGTTGCGAGAGCCGCAGCAAGGCATTGATTAAGGTTTCCATTCGCACAGATAAAGATACTACTGTCTGTAAGCACTCGATCGCATCATCATCTAAAACTTTGGTGTAGTCTTCTAACAGCACTGTTGAGAAATTATAAATACCCCGTAAAGGTTCCTTGAGATCGTGGGAAGCAGCGTAAGCAAAGGCGGCTAATTCTCGGTTGCTACGCTCTAATTCCAAATTGATTTTGGCTAATTCGTCTGCCTTAGAAAGTACAATACCCACGATCGCATTCCTTAAAGCCGTAACGCTATCAAGTTCACAAGCTTTCCAAGGTAGAGAAGTGAATTGTACCGTTTCTTGCCAGCTTTCAAAGGATTTTCGCGGACACAGGGTAACGCTGCCATCTGCCTCAATTTTTATTGATTCTTGAGGCTCGCCTGCCCACTGGACTGTTTGTATAACTTCGGGGCGAAACCAAAGGATATAATAACGCCGGATTTGAGAAATTCTTAATAGCAACAAGCCACTGGCTGTATCTTTGAATTTAATCGCTTCTGAATAAAGTTTCGCTAAAGAATCGGTGCAAAATAAATTCTCACTAATTTGAATATCTGTCCATTCAATTAGGGCACGCACCTCATCGATATTTGGTGTTGTCCATACAAGGTTAATTTCATTATCCAGACAAACCGCTGCTCCAGAAGCGCTGACAAGATCCAGCAAGCTAATTTCAGGTTTAATGAGGGCATCTATAAAATTGTCTGCTTGGGAAATTGACTTGATAAACTCAGACTGTAGCGATTTGAGTTTTACTTCATAGTCTAATTCTGATTGACTAACTTTATGCGCTAATTCCAGCGAAATAATTCGCCCTAGAAACTCACATATTTTCTGTACTTCGTAAGCAATGTACTTTGGTGTTTGATGATGACAGGCAATTAATCCCCACAACTTTTGCTCTTGAATTAGCGAAATTACTAAAAGAGCTGTCACTCCCATATTGCGATGATATTCAACACAACAGTCATCAAAACTCCTCAGTACAGATAAACTTAAGTCGAGGGGTTGATGTGTTGTGGGATTTTCAATTGGAATTAGCTTGGCAGGTTGAGCATTTAAATCTGGGATAAATCGAAATAAGCAACGCGTATATAATTCCCTTGCCTGTGCTGGAATATCTGTCGCCGGATAGTGAAGTCCCAGATAAGATGACAAATCTTCTCGTTTCACTTCGGCAACCACTGAGCCTGCTTTTTGGTGATCAAATTGATAGACCATCACCCGGTCAAAATCTGTAATTTCTCGGACTTCTTCAGCTACTAAATGTAAAAATTCTGTCAAGTTTGCTGTCTGTTGCATTTTGGCGATCGCTTCACTCATCAAACCGTGGCAGCTAAAAAAACTCGCCTCCTGCAAGCCTGCGGGTTGTAGTTCAACGATGACAGTGTCTTCTGTGCGATGAATGATGCTATGAAAGTACCGTTGCTGATTCTCAGTAATAATTAATACTCTAGTATTATGAATACTCCCAATTTTTTTTACCAAGCACTGCTCTACCTCTGCGACTTGTGGAGCATCAAGCAAGTAGCTTAGGGGTTTACCTAATAAATCTTCTGGCTCTTTGCCCAAGTACTCTAGAGTGTTATCACTAACTTGTAGTATCACTAAATCGATACTCAGCGCCAGTAGTACACCATGAGGTTGAATAGAGCCAGGGATGTGAATAGGTTTGCGATCGTGGTTTGTGAAAGAAGTTGTTTGGCTAGTAGTATATTCAGGCTGGCTCATAAATCAACTGATATGAAGCTGATTTTTACACAGATGCAATTAAATTTCACATTTCTTAAAATTGTATTGTATAACGAATTGTGCCTAAAAATAGTAACTGAATGAGCAACTGCTAATTATTGCCACCAAACTTGCTGATCACAAAAAACAAATTTTGTAGCTGATACCAATTCCCTTGGTGGATGGTTACGAACCAGAGTTTGAAACAGAATGTCGATTTGTCTGAGTTGATCCAAATAAGAAATGGGTAATAGCAGATAACTAATTACCCATTACTAATCAACAGTTTAAAGCAACATAGCACCAGTTTTTATTGGCGACGAATATAGCCTTCTGCCTCCAATTTCTGTATTGCTCTTTGAGCGGCTTCTTTTCCATATCTCACGCCAATTGCTGCGGATTCACTCGACAGTTGAGGAAGAATAGTAATTGTTTTTTTCCCTACAGGCGTTTGGTAAAACTGAATAATTTGTTTTATTTCCTCATTGGTATAATATTTACTATAAATAGGAATAATCTCATTGATCATGTCATCTGGTTTTAGTTCAGCAATAAAACTGTCCCAAAATTTTTGAGGGACATCGGGGTATTCTGTCTTCATCGTACCTATCAATTGAGAAGTTATCTTTTGAAAAAGATTTCTCGAACCAGTTATTTCTAATAACTTCTTAATATTATTGATTTTTTCAGGATCTTCAGTATTGCTAGCTGGTGCAGTTGTATTCGTTGGAGTTTGAGCAAATACGACACCATTAATACTTGTTGCAAATGAAAGTACTATTGCTGAAATCAAAAGTTTTATTTTCATTGATTTTATGCCTGATTTTCTCAAAAATACACTTATGCTAATTTTGTCAATTATTATAAGATATCATAATTGCAATAATGATGTAAAATCTGATGTTGCTAAATTCAGTTATAAATAATGATTTAGCGTGATTTTAAAACTTTTAATGTTTTGCAGCTAATATCAACACAACCACTGATAAATCCTCCCATTGCCAGAATTTTTTGTAGATAATTAATCACAGATTTGGTAATGATTTCTCCAGGCATTAAAACGGGAATTCCAGGAGGATAGGGACAGACGATTTCTGCACAGATGCGATCGCTTGTTTGTTCTAGAGGCAAGGTTTCGCTGGTAGCAAAAAAAGCTTCTCTGGGAGATAAATGTAAAGTATAAGTTGGTATACTGATAAAATTGTGTTCAACAGGGTTTTTAACCATTAAATTGGTACGACGATATTCTTTGGCAAGCGTAACGAAACCCTGCACCAACTGCTCAATATCAGCAACAGTATTGCCCAAACTAATAATAAAAGTCAGATGTTGCTGTGATGCAAACTCAGCAGTAACGCCCAATTTTTCATTTAAAATTTCCTCTGCTTCAAATCCAGTGATACCCAAATCGGACACGGTGACAGTTAGCCGTGTCTGATCAAAAGACATAAAGCCAGGTGTTTGTTTTGCTGGTGAGATATGCAAAACCGATAACCCAGCGATTTGGCTGATTTCGGTTCTAGCTTCCTTTGCAAGTTGCAAAGTGCGGGACATCAAAATTTTTCCTTGGGTGGCCATTTGTTGACGTGCTGCATCCAACGAAGCTAATAGTAAATAGCTAGGACTAGTAGATTGGACAAGTTGTAAAGCTTTACTGATGCGATCGCTATTTACCCTATCACCTTGAGTGTGCAACATTGATGCCTGCGTCATCGCACCAAGTACCTTATGGGTAGATTGTACAGTTAAATCAGCACCTGCGGTTAAGGCTGGGGTGGGTAACTCAGGATGAAAAGCAAAGTGTACGCCGTGGGCTTCGTCTACCAGTAGCGGAATATTGTATTGGTGAGTAATGTGAGCGATCGCCTGCAAATCACCACAAATACCGTAATATGTGGGGTAAACTACCAACACTGCTTTAGCATCGGGATGCTGTTGGAGTGCAGATTGTACATTACAGGGTGTGATACTGTGAGCAATATCTAACAGTAGGTCATATTCAGGATTGACAAAAATTGGTGTAGCACCAGAGAGAATTAAACCAGCGATCGCAGAAGAATGTACATTCCGTGGCAAGATAATTTTATCCCCAACACCACAGGTAGCTAAAATTGCCGCCTCAACTCCACAAGTGGAACCATTGACAAGAAACCATGTTTGTGAAGCACCAAACGCCTCAGCCGCTAGCTGTTGTGCTTCTTGAATGGCACCACCAGGCGCAAACAAATTATCTAACCCTGTTAATTCTGTTAAATCAGCACGAAACACGGCTTTACCCAATAAATCAGTCAATAGTTCAGAGATTCCCTCTCCCTGCTTATGTCCTGGAGTGTAAAAAGCAGCATGGGAACGTGTCATCCAGGTTTTGATGGCATCTAATAAAGGTGTTTGGTTTTGATTGAGCATTTTGTTGAGTACTCAGGCAGAATTAAATAATTCGTAATTCGTAATTCGTAATTAATTACGCAAAGTTTACAAGATTTTATTAAATCTTTATAGCTTTGATCTCGAAATTCTAACGCTTAATGTGAATGGTTAAGTCTGATTTGAAAAACAAAATAGCGAGTCAAAATTTATTAGCTCAAATGTTGAACAAAATCTGAAAAAGGGTAATTTAAGCTTGTAGAGCAAATATATACAAACTTAAAGGAACCTATCATGAAAATCTTCTACAGCAAAAGCACAAAATCTATTTCCGGTATTTTCGCTACAGTTTGCGGAGCTGCTTCGATATTCACAGCCACACTAGGAATACCGGCCTCTGCGCTTGCGACAACATCAGTATTTAGCTGTAGTGCTGAAGATGTGTATATTGAAGTTTCTCGCCTCAATAATGGAGTATTAAGTTATTCAGCATATAATATTCCCACCACATTGCGACGACCAGATTTGATAATTCGTGGTGGTACAGCTAGACGTAATCAAGATGGAGAGGTAGTTTACAGATTTAGAAATAAAAATTATTTGTATGCTGCTATCAAAAATTCAGGTTATGGTAGAGTATTAATTTACAAAAATAATAAATTAATTGCTACCAAATATTGTGGTGATGTTTAAAACAAGAAAAACAAACAGTCTAGGTTTTCTAAAACCTTTAAGTAGGCTGACTTAAATTAAATATAAAATGCTATTTTTATAAAAAAGCAAACAAAACGCCCATCCGACAAGATTAATCAAATCTCTTGTGGGGTGGGCGTCTCGCCTGTTCTATTTTAATATTTTTGGTTCTTCAGTCTCTGTTATGCCAAACTAGATAATTACAATTCAAATGTCCCCCACATCCTTACACCCCTTGTCAAAGTAAGTATAGGTATTTGGGTGGATGTCAGCATCTGATATTGTCATCTAGGTTGGGAAAGTCGAATAATTTAATTAGACTGAATCATGATTTATCATACTCCTGGCCCTTTACCTGAACCATCGATTCCTAATCCCGAACCAAATCCTCTGCCAAAACCTGAACCTCTACCGGGGCCAACAATTCCCCAACCTTTACCTGAGCCTGTACCAGAACCCGTACCTGCTCCCATTCCTCAGACAGTTCCAGGGCCAATTCCGCAAACGATTCCTAAACCTGTTTAAATGATCTTTGTACTCTAATCCAAAATCTCAAATCTAAACTCCAAAATGCTAAGAGCCGGAATTGTCGGACTTCCCAACGTCGGAAAATCTACTTTATTTAATGCCTTAGTTGCTAACGCCAAGGCCGAAGCGGCTAACTTCCCTTTTTGCACGATTGAACCGAATGTCGGCGTTGTCGCAGTACCGGATGAGCGGTTAAATGTTCTGTCTCAAATTTCCGGTTCGGCACAAATTGTCCCGGCGCGTGTTGAATTTGTCGATATTGCTGGGTTGGTTAAAGGTGCAAGTCAGGGTGAGGGACTAGGTAATCAATTCCTGTCCCACATCCGGGAAGTTGATGCGATTGTCCATGTAGTGCGTTGTTTTGAGAATGATGATATTATTCACGTTGCTGGTTCTGTTGATCCGGCGCGAGATATTGAAATCATTAATTTAGAATTGGGTTTAGCAGATTTAGCCCAAATTGAGCGACGAATTGACCGTACTCGTAAACAAGCTCGCACTAGTAAAGACGCACAATTTGAAGTGACAATTTTAGAAAAACTAGCTGCTACTTTAAATGAAGGTAAATCGGTACGTCAAGTGAGCTTGACTGAAGAAGAAGCAGAGATTATTCAAGGACTGGGACTACTCACTAATAAACCGATTATTTATGCTGCCAATGTATCTGAGGATGACTTGGCAACAGGTAATAATTTTGTGGAAAAAGTACGGCAGATTGCATCTCAAGAAAATGCCCAAGTCGTGATAGTTTCGGCTCAAGTTGAAGCGGAATTAGTAGAATTACCAGAAGAAGATAAAGCCGATTTTCTGGCTTCTTTAGGTGTACAGGAAGGTGGCTTGAAATCTCTGATTCGCGCTACTTACACTCTTTTAGGTCTGCGGACATATTTTACTAGTGGCCCTAAAGAAACTCGTGCTTGGACAATTAATGCAGGCATGTCTGCACCTCAAGCTGCTGGCGTAATTCATACTGACTTTGAGCGGGGATTTATTCGTGCCGAAACCGTTGCATTTAATGATTTGGTGGCAAACGGTTCGATGAGTGGTGCAAAAGAAAAAGGATTAGTTCGCAGTGAAGGTAAAGAATATGTTGTGCAAGAAGGGGATGTAATGTTATTCCGATTTAATGTATAGTTGTTAATAGAATATTGCGATCGCACCAGCTTATACTGTGCGATCGCAATATTTAATTTTCCCAAAAAACCTAGCCTACATAACAGGGAACAAAGAACAGGTTTGAAAGTCCCTTAGTGTTTGGGTTTTATGTTCTGTTAATGTTTTCAACTATGCTTGGACTGCTCTAAATAGGGTTTAATCAATTCCCAATTCTTTTTTGCTGCGTTTTAAATCTTTCCAGAGCATTTTAATATGGGTGTAAGCCTCTTGTGGAGAAAGCTTGCCGTTTGTTTGCAAATTACTGATGTGGCTTACCCGTTGCGAAAACTCTTGGAGATTAGCGTTAAAAACTAAATACTCTGGTTTAAACTGACCATAATAACTACTCTGGGGATAAAGAAAATCAGATAGATTAGCTAAAAAATCAGATTCTGGTGCCATTGTGCTTAACATCCATTAGTTGATCGTGAAATTTAAGGAAGTAGAAACTAGAAATTCTCTGGTTATCTATCGTTTCGTCACTCCCTTGATCATTTGACGAGTTTTATAGGATAAGCCAACGAAAATTTTAAACTAGACTTTGAGTTTCTACTCAACAGCTATGCAAGAAATAATAATCTCATCGTGGATTATTTGATAATTCCTGCTATTAGTCAACACTATAGTAGAAAAAGCTGGCTTTTAACAACATTAAGATGCATAGATAATCATTATCAATAATATTCAACCAATTGATACATAATATCAATTGGTTTTATGTCTTTGGATAGATGCTAAATAGCTATTTTGGTTTATTAAGTGTGAAAAAACCTCTTTTAAGTGATTTTTCTTGATTTGCTCACCCTTTTCTTTAAAAATAATTGAGAACTATTTGCAACTTTTAGATGTTCCTATAAAATGTATACATAAGAACCTAAGTTCTCATCATCTGTACCAACAAAAACACCACCATTTGCACCTGGTACTAGTTCCATACCTTCAATTTTGTGATAGTTAAAACGGTAGAGGGGAACAAGTTGCGGATTCTGTCGCCATGCTATTTTGTTACCACGATATTCCAAATAACCAGCAACATACATAGCTGATTGGAATGGGCCATCATCTCCACCATCAGTGGCTGAGGTAATGTAAACAATCCCTGCTTGGTCTACCTTAATATCAGAGATATCACGAACATTGCCAGATGGAAATGGAACTCTGAGATTGGCAGAACCTACAAGATTAATTTGATATTTAGCTAAATCAAATATTCCCCAGTAAATAATTGCTGGCTGTTCTCCATCACCGCGATCTGCCCAAATAGCAACTAATTTACCGTCGATATTTTGCAAGCTAAATGCTTCAAAATTACTTTTTGGCGGAATGTTTGGTAAGTCAAATTCCTTGATGAGTGAAACATTTTTATTGGCAGGATCGACCTTGATATGGTAAGCTTTGCCAGAACTACCTAAAGCGATAAAAGTAGATTTTGTTTTCTCTGGCACAGATGTTAAAGCTTCTAAATCACTAGGTAATTCTGTGTTGCTTGGCCAATTTAAAGAGAGATATTCGGGTTGATTTTTACCTTTAATAGTGATAATTGCCAGGCGGCCTTGGTTTTTTTGTTTGTTATCATGCACAATCAAAAAGTCCCAAGAATTGCTTTGCCCCTCCAACAAAGCCATACCGCTGATACCAAAAGTGATCCCACCGCGAACAGGACGCCAATCTTGTGCCCAGACTTGCCCAGATGAGAGTAACAATCCACTCAAGACTACTACATAGATAATCAAGCTGAGAAAGCCAGCCGGCTTGATGGGGCGACGAGCCGCTATTAAACGCATGAGTAATTTAACCAGAGTTCCACTAAGATAAAAAGGTCGAGACTGCAATTATATGCAAAAAAACTGAGTATTAGAAATACGGAGCATATAATTTATCGACAACAATTTTGCGGATTGTCTCTACTAGTTGAGTATATGCAGAGTCAGATAAAACTGGTTCTGCTCCTGGCAATTGAATGGTTTGAGCTAAATCAATCCATGATTTACAACCGCCGTATTCAGGACGATAGGAAATTTCCTGTGCTTGGGGTAGTTTATAAGTCCGCAGTAGGAGGATATACAGAGGCTGACTTACTTTCCATTTGAGGCGATCGCTAATGAAATGTTCGTTCCAGATATGAAAGGGTAGCAAGGCGTTAACAGTTGACTCGTCGCTGATTGGCAAAATATCAGTAATTATAGCCCAACTGGTAATGCGGATTGTTTCTGGATGCCAACCAGGAGCCACCGGATAAACACTATTGGCATATTCAGCCTTGAGTAGGAAAGGCTGTTGATGTTCGTAGGTAGGATAAAGCAAAATCTGCTCATGGGCAACTTGGAAACGTCCATGTCGTTCATGGATACCACCTTTACGCAGCAACATGATTGTCTTGCCACTTTCCAAGGCATTGATAGCAACAGCCCATTCTTTCAGTGCGTGCGAAGTCGAAGTCAATTCCATCAACATCTACTGTAACTCTGATTTAATTTCAAGCTAAGACCGATTAAAGTGAGAAACTATCCGGGGTAATCAATTAGGCAAACATTATGGAGAAGCGAACACTAGGTACTTCTGAGGTACAAATTACACCCATTCTTATGGGAACTTGGCAAGCAGGCAAAAGAATGTGGGTGGGAATTGAGGACGCTGATTCAATTAAAACTATCCAAGCAGCATTTAGTGCTGGAATTACAACAATTGATACGGCCGAAGTTTATGGTGAGGGACACTCTGAGCGCATTGTAGCTGAAGCTTTATCAAATGTGCGCGATCGCGTCGAATATGCCACGAAAGTTTTCGCTAGCCACCTCAAATACGAGCAAGTGATTGCAGCTTGCGATCGCTCCCTGACAAACCTCAAAACAGACTACATCGACCTTTACCAAATTCATTGGCCCTCCGGCGCTTTTAATACAGAAATAGTCCCAATTGCAGAAACTATGAGCGCTCTTAACTGGCTCAAAGAGCAAGGTAAAATTCGGGCGATCGGTGTTTCTAATTTTTCTCGCGCTCAATTAATTGAAGCCGCAAAATATGGACGTATTGATAGTTTACAACCACCATATTCTTTATTCTGGCGACAAGCAGAACAAGATGCAATTCCTTATTGTATCGAAAATCACATTTCTATCCTAGCCTATTCGCCTTTAGCACAGGGTTTATTGACAGGCAAGTTTGCTCAGGGCCATCAATTTGACCCAACAGATAATCGTGCTAGAAATAAGCTGTTTCAAGGCGAAAACTTTGAACGTGCCCAACAAGCGCTCTTAAAACTGCGTCCCATAGCAGAGCGTCATCATTGTACCCTTGCTCAGTTGGCTTTGGCGTGGTTAATTGCTCAACCTCAAGCAAATGCGATCGCTGGTGCGCGTTACCCTGAACAAGCAACAGCAAACGCACAAGCTGCTGAAGTCAAACTTTCTGCCGCTGAATTAGCAGAAATTGATGCAATTGGATGTATCGTTACCGACCATCTCGATGATAATCCGATTATGTGGAATTGGTGACAACACAGCTACTAAGTCAAGCACATTTGTTAAGGATCACTGCAAGATTCAGAAAAATAACGCTGGGGATCAAATATTCTTGGTTTGGAGAATATTTTTGTCTAGATTGCAAAATCCAACAAAACATCAACTTTAGTAAACAAGGAGTCCCAACTCAACAACTAGGTGATAACTTAAATAGTAGGACATCAAAACAACACACAACCAACCAAAAGGGTAAATGATCCGATGTCTCCTGTCATTAACCCAGGCAAACATCGGCATATCGACTGTACGAAGTGGCAAAAGTCTAATTTAAAGAGGCAAGCCAAATCCCAAAGCGGAAAAACGCAAGAATGCTGAGTTTGCTAGTTATATCCACCTTAGTTGTTGACTCTCGATTAATTTACGACTTTAGCGATTTGAAAACTGTAAATTCGATAAAACCTGGTCAATCTCGACCAGGTTTTTGAGTTTTTATAAACTTGCTATTACAGTGCAATTGAAAAAATGTGATGAAAAACTATAGATTTTTACAGAAACTTATTACAGTCATTATGACAGCTACATTTTCTTTTGCTTGTACATCAACAGCTACCAAAAAAACAGAGCAAGCAAAGGCAACTAATGAATCAAAATCACAAACAAATATTACTTATGGAGAATTAGTTATCAAAGAGCAATCAGATCACTTGATGATTCCAGTTTATTTGACCGAGCAATATCAAGATCAAGAGAATAATCTAAATCTTTCTTCACGCTCTTATGAAAAAAACAAACTATTGTACAATATGATATTTTATCGTAAACAAGATGGGGAGAATCATCTTTTATTAAATAAAAAAGCTATTATTACTTCTTTTGATTTATTGGAAACCAAAGTATCAGGTAAAACGCCTACAAGAGTTTGGTTATATAGAATCATAGACCAAGACACAAATGGAGATAAAAAAATCAACAACAAAGATGCTATCCTTGGCTATCTTTCTGATTTATCGGGTAAGAATCTCCAGCAGATTACCCCAAATAATAGCCAAATTATTAACTGGGTTCTCGTTCCCGGACAAAATGCAATTTTTATCAAAATTATCAAAGACTCTGATAATAACAAAAAATTTACAGAAGAAGACGAAACAAATTTTATCAGAGTAAATCTTGACCAACCTGGTATGGGTAATGAGATTATTAGCGACCAAACAGAACAGGATATTAAATCATATATTAAATAATTCGTAATTCGTAAGTAGGAATAAATTCTTGGGTTCTTAAGGGTTTCTGAAACTGACGCACCCCTACATATTAGATATTTAGCTATTACTAGCTACCTATTTTTAATTATAGAGATTTCCCTGTTCCCTTTGATTAAGCAATAGACAAAACCCAATCACGTAAAAGAGGGTTTACCCGATTTGGTAATTCGTCATGAGGACAATGACCGGCTGTTAAGAAATGCTCTATAAGTTCGGGATAATATTGACGAAATTTCTGAGAACGTTCACGAGCATTTATCCAAGGATCGGCTTCTCCCCATAACAACAGTAAAGGACAAGTTAATTGCTTCAATAAAACATCAACTTTTTCACCTTGAGGAGTACTAAAAACAGAAACAAATACATCTAAAGCACCTGCATCATAAGCAGGGCGAGAAATTTCTTCTATTAATTGCTCTGTAATGGCGCTTTTGTCAAGATAAACTTTTTCGAGAGTTTGGCGAATCACCCAACGTTGTCGCACATATTGAAATAAGAGAAATTGAGCTAAAGGTTGTTGAAAAATCCACTTCACAGAGTCGCCAAGTAGTTTCTCTAGAGGTGAAGGTTGTTTAGGAGGCTGAATTTGTGATTGTAAAGCTTCAGGTTCAGCTGTTTGCTGGCTTTCACTAAATGGCCCAGCACTATTTAACAAAACTAAACCAGCCGCACTATCGGGGCGCTGGGCTGCAACACATAGGCAAGCATAGCCACCAAGGGAGTTACCTGCTAAAACTGCTTTTTGGCCAACCACTTCACTGATAAAATCATTAAGCTGATCACGCCATAGATCACCACTGTATTGCAATTTGGGCTTTGCTGAGCGTCCAAATCCCAAAAGATCGATCGCAAACACCTCAAAATCTTGACACAATCCTATGATATTCTTGCGCCAATGATCTGTAGAAGCACCAAACCCATGTACCAAAAGTAAAGGTGGACGTTGCGGTTGTTTCTCTCCCGCTTGCACGTAGTAAACACTGTGCCCTCGCCACTGCCAATATTTACCTGGAATTGGAGCTGTAGTTACCTGCATGATGATAAGAAATGTTAAGTAGCTTTTAATAATTGTAGCGATTAGGGAGTGGGGAGTGGGGAGTGAGGGGGATGAGGGGGATGAGGGAGATGAGGGAGACGCGGTGACGCGGTGACGCGGAGAATTATCAATAACAATTTTCCATTCCCAATTCCTAATTCCCAATAACAAATGACCAATGACTAATGACTAATGACAAATACAATTACAGGCAAAACTAAACTACTAGGAGTGATTGGGCATCCGGTGGAACATTCGCTGTCACCGGTGATGCACAATGCAGCGATCGCAAGTTTAGGATTAAATTATGTTTATCTAGCTTTTCCTATAAAACCAGAAAATCTAGAGATAGCGATCGCAGGCTTTGCCGCTATGGGAATTGTTGGTTTTAACGTGACAATTCCTCATAAACAAGCAATATTACCTTTGTTGTCACAAATAGAGCCTATTGCTCAAGCCGTGGGGGCAGTGAATACCGTTAGCCGCAAAGATCATGGGTGGGTGGGCACAAACACGGATATCACGGGATTTATTGCCCCTTTGCAAACAACATATCACCAAGATTGGAGTCAGAAGGTAGCAGTAGTTTTAGGTAATGGGGGTGCGGCGAGGGCTGTAATTGCAGGTTGTACCCAGCTAGGTTTTGCGGAAATACACATCGTTGGGCGCAATGAAAAGAAATTACAAGAATTTCGTCGTAGTTGGCACAATTCAGCCCTAGCTGACAGTTTCCAAGTTCATACATGGGAGGAACTGCCAAAACTCATACCGCAAGCAAATCTGTTAGTAAACACAACCCCCATTGGCATGTATCCTAAAGTTGCAGAGTCGCCTTTGAGTGTAGAGGAAATAGCGAATCTTACACTAGGAGCGATCGCCTATGATTTAATATATACTCCTAATCCTACACAGTTTTTACAACAAGCACAAAACCAAGGTGCGATCGCAATAGATGGATTAGAAATGTTAGTTCAACAAGGCGTAGCAGCACTCAAAATTTGGTTACAACAGGAAAATATACCCGTAGATGTAATGCGGCAAGCTTTGCAAAGTCAGCTTAGCTTAAAGTAAGGTAAAAGAATTGGGGAGAAATAACTAATTCCCCATTCCTTTTGAATATTGCTAATGTGATCTCTTCTATCTCATTCTAACCTTGCGGCCAGCGCCAATTATAGCGATTCCATTCGTAAATGCCTTGAATTTCATACTCAGCGCCGTTGAAAAAGCGAACTACACAATTGGTGTAGGAATCATCGCCTTCGCTAATTTCATTAACCTGAATCACGATGCAAGGAAACCATTCACGCTTACAGGGGCCATCTTCTTGTACCCATTCCCATAAAGCATTGGAAATTTCAATGCGATCGCCTAATCTTAGTTTTAGTGCATCCTCAAAATAAGAGTACTTATCAAAATGACATGACTCAACACGATTTAGCCACTGCAAACCATAGCGTTGGCGAATAAACTGCACCGAACCAGAATCTTTTTCTAGCAGCCAGTCGTTAAGTAACTGCACCTTCCAAGTGCGGTTTTGTTGTTCTTCTGTTTTAACAAACTCTAAAAATGCTTCTAATTCCTCCGAATTCAGTTCATCTAGAGGATTAACATCTGATGCTTTAGAGTTTCCTTGAATTTGCTCGACTACTTGCAGTAATATTTGTTTCTGCACATCAGTGAGAGGACAGCCAACTACATCACAACGATTAAAAGATGCTTCTAAAGCTGCTGCTATCTCATCTGGGGTCATAAGCTAATTATAATTAAGGGTTCATTTCCCTAATTATTACAAAAGTTAAATTAAACTTTCTAATCTCTTAAGAAACACAGGGAGCGGGGAGTAGGGGAAGAAAGTGTTTATTTCATTGATAAAGGCCAATTCGATTTTACACCCAGCCCCTAATCCCCAGCGATGCACTGAAGCTCAACGAAGTGTCCCCAGTTCCTTTGACGGTGAATTAGGAATGGAACCAAATCCACCACCACCAGGGGTTTCTATGACAAAAACATCTCCAGATAGCATTTCGACTGTTGCTGTGCTGTCTAAATTCTCTTGTGTTCCATCTTGACGCTGTATCCAGTTGCGTCCGACTTTTGCGGCTTCTCCACCATTCAATCCAAAGGGAGGGACACGGCGATGATTAGAAAGAATATTAGCTGTCATTGGTTCTAGAAACTTGATGCGGCGAATCACACCGTTACCGCCTGAATATTTTCCTTTACCGCCGCTATCAGGACGCACACCATAGCTTTCTACTAAGACAGGATAACGAGTTTCTAAAATTTCTGGGTCGGTTAAGCGAGAATTAGTCATGTGGGTGTGAACTGCATCAGTACCATCAAAGTTAGCCCCTGCACCAGAACCACCGCAGATGGTTTCATAATATTGATAACGCTGATTGCCGAAAGTAAAATTATTCATTGTTCCTTGAGAAGCAGCCATTACACCCAAAGCACCATACAATGCATCAACAACGATTTGAGATGTTTCTACATTACCAGCTACCACTGCGGCTGGATAGGTTGGGTTGAGCATACAGCCTTCAGGAATGATAATTTCTAAAGGTTTAAGACATCCAGCGTTGAGGGGAATACTATCATCAACTAGAGTCCGAAAGACATATAAAACTGCTGCTTGAGTAACGGCTTTGGGAGCATTAAAGTTACTCTTTAGTTGTCCAGATGTGCCAGTAAAATCAATAATTGCACTGCGATTTTTTCGGTTAATTGTGACTTTAACTTGAATGACGGCATCGCCATCCATTTCATAGATAAATGAGCCATCTTTGAGAACATTAATTGCCCGTCTAACTGACTCTTCCGCATTATCTTGCACAAATTTCATGTAAGCTTGTACTGTTTGCAGTCCATACTGAGAAACCATTTTTCGGAGTTCTTGCACTCCTCGTTCATTGGCGGCAATTTGTGCATTAAAATCAGCGATATTTTGATTGGGATTGCGAGCAGGATAAGGATGATTTAACAGTAACTCTCTGACCGCTGTTTCTTGAAAACTTCCCTGTTCAACTAATAGAAAATTATCAAATATAATTCCTTCTTCTTCTACCGTAGTACTGTGAGGGGGCATGGAACCGGGAGTAATTCCGCCAATATCCGCTTGATGTCCACGAGCCGCAACATAGAATAGGGGATTGGGGAGATTTTTGCCAGTTTCTAGAAACACAGGGGTAATTGCTGTGACATCAGGAAGATGTGTGCCGCCGTTATAAGGATTATTAGATAGATATACATTTCCCGGTTTGATTGTGTTGCCTTGAGCGTTAATTAAACTCCGAACACTTTCACTCATTGAACCTAAATGTACAGGAATGTGGGGAGCATTAGCAACTAATAATCCCGAAGCATCAAAAATAGCGCAGGAGAAATCTAAGCGTTCTTTGATGTTGACTGACGCGGCAGTGTTTTGGAGAACAATCCCCATTTGCTCAGCGATAAATTGATAGAGGTTTTTAAATATTTCTAAGCGAACGGGGTCGGGTTGAGATGTAGTGTACATTTTGATTTTTGCCTCCTTATTTATTCACTCAAACTCGACAACAGATAAGTGATTAAATCATACTTGTATAGAAATTGGACGTTTTAAAATTTGCGGCGTTGCATAATTGCGGGATGATTTATCTCACGCAGAGGCACAGAGGCGCAGAGAGAATAAAGTTGGCTTGCTGGTTATGGCATAGTCTGTCCGTGATAAGTTGGGAAACTTGTTTGCTTTGTAACTTTCCAACTTACCATCTGTACCCATTTACTTTTCCCCATTCAATCCAAGCTTGAGACATTTGGTTGAGTTTACCGCGCTGTTCTGATTTAACTCAGTAACAGAATTACACAACAGTTTGGTTGTACAAAGTACCTAATTTTTAGAGACTATTTATAAAGTAAATCTTAAGTAGCCGGGTTTCGACTCCGCTCAACCCTCGTCTTCTCAGGGAGCGAGCATTGAGCGAAGTCTAAATGCGTCTGACAAATGATTGCAACTTCCTACTTAATGCACTGTTTTAGCTGTGCAACGCTACTAAGGTAATTTTATTTTTACTTTATAAATAACCTCTCAGATATAGTTAGGAATATTTTCGTTAATTAATATGGAAGTTCTAAAATCAAGTGATTATACTCATTTAATCTGGCTTGCCAGTTAGGTTCAACTACAATTGTGGTAATTTTTTCGACAATAATAGCCACACCGTTGATACAATCTCCCGGTTGTAAATCTTCCCGGCGATAAACTGGTGTATTATGCCATTTGTCAGCAGTAAATATCTTGACTGTTTCAATAGGTTGAGGGTTTGATTCTATAGGACGGGTACGAGTAATTACAGGTTCTTCAGGAGTATCTATTTTCTGAATTACTTCCACGGAAATAGATTCTACAATTAATAATTTTTCTGGTTGAATGAAACCATAGCGAGATTTATGCTCGTCTGAAAATGCTCTTTGCATTACCGCTACATCTGCATTAAAATCAACGCTTAAAGTAGAATTTGTTCCCTCATATTTTAAATTCAGTTTGTGTATTACTTTTGCCGCAACGCTACTTTCATCTTGACTAAGTTCACTTCTAGCCTGAGTTTTTAAAGACTCCATCAACTGGATTAATTGAGGAATTAAGTCTTGATCTAAAGGCTGTTCTACTCCTGTTACTCTGGTAGCTCTCACATCAGCTAATCCCATTCCATAAGCAGAAAGAACACCAGCATAAGGATGCAAAAATATCTGTTTCATCCCTAAAGTATCAGCAATTAAACAAGCAACTTGTCCGCCTGCACCACCGAAACAACAAAGTACATATTTAGTAACATCGTAACCTCGTTGCAAACTGATTTTTTTAATAGCATTAGCCATATTTTCGACTGCGATCGCCATAAATCCTGCTGCTATTTTTTCGGGAGTAAAATAAGTTTTTGTAACGGTTGTAATCTCTTGGGCTAATTGTTGAAATTTCTCGATGACAACATTTTTATCTAATGGTAAATTGCCATCACTGCCAAAGACAGATGGAAAATATTGGGGATGAATTTTACCTAACATTACATTAGCATCTGTCACCGTTAACGGGCCACCCCGCCGATAACAAGCCGGGCCGGGATTGGAACCAGCCGATTTTGGCCCGACACGATAACTTGAACCATCGAACATCAAAATTGAACCGCCACCAGCTGCAATGGTATTAATTGATAATACCGGAACTCGCATTCGCGCCCCAGCAATTTCAGAATCTAATTGGCGTTCGTACTCTCCTTTAAAATGGGCAACATCTGTACTTGTTCCTCCCATATCAAAGGTAATTACTAAATCAAAGCCGGCTCTTTTACTAGTTTGCACCGCGCCAACAATTCCGCCAGCCGGGCCGCTTAAAATACTATCTTTGCCTTGAAATTGTGCCGCGTCAGTTAAGCCACCATCAGATTTCATAAACATTAATCTAACTCCAGGTAACTGATTAGCTACTTGATTAACATAACGGCGTAAAATAGGAGTTAAATAAGCATCTACAACAGTTGTATCTCCTCGATTTATTAGTTTCATTAATTGACTGACTTGATGAGATACAGAAATTTGAGTAAAGCCAATTTCTTGAGCAATTGCTGCCACTTGTTGCTCATGTTTAGGGAAGCGATCGCTGTGCATAAATACAATTGCACAACTATGAATGTTTGCACGATAAGCTGCTTGTAAATCTTGTTTTATCTGGGCAATATTCACAGGTTTTAATTCATTTCCCTGAGCATCATAGCGTTCGTCCACTTCAATCACCTGCTCGTAAAGCATAGTTGGTAAAATGATGTGACGAGCAAAGATATCAGGACGGTTTTGGTAGCCAATTCGCAACGCATCTTTAAACCCTTTTGTAATAATCAGCACTACTCTATCCCCTTGCTTTTCTAACAGTGCATTGGTAGCAACTGTTGTCCCCATTTTGACTACTTCTATGGCTGTATAGGGAATAGATTGATGATTTTTCAAACCGCAAATATCTCGAATTCCCTGAATAACTGCATCTTGGTATTGTTCAGGGTTTTCAGACAGTAATTTATAGATTATTACCCATTGTTGATTAGGCACAGGCACGATTAAAAACCGTTCCTGATGTTTTAAGAGTCTGTCAATAATTACCCAGTCATCAGTCACAGCTACAATATCTGTAAATGTGCCACCTCTATCTGCAAAGACTTTTAACATATTTCAATTTTATCTATCTACAACAAAGTAGAGTAGCAGTTATGTTTGGGATAGTTCTACCTCATGTGTGGTATATTTTGACAACAAGCGTAGACATTTAGATATCGCTTAGTTTGTCTCTAATGCTATTTTCAGGTAAGTTTACTATAGATTATCTGGTCAGGTTATTCTATTGATGTAGAGATAATTTCTACAGATGTAGCTGTCAGTTGAGGTGGATCTGACAAAGCTTACATCCATTAGATATTTTTTGATTTAGAAGTTTCTTAGTAGTGAAATTCAGGTAAGCTGAGTTTACAAGTAGCATACCATTGGATTAAGTTACGGGGTCTTTTATGCGGTTGCGCTCACTTACTGTCATCTTTATTTCTTGTGTAGTCGGGTTTCTGTTGTGGGTATTTACTCCACCTGCTATAGCACTGACACCTATTAGACTATTTGATATTTCTTATAATGAGTGTCCACCAGATCTTGCAAAAGGAGCTGTTACTAGTGGCGGCAGTGCAACGGCTGCCAATTGCTTTATTGTCACTGGTAAGGCTGAAAATGGTACTTACAAAACAGTCTATGATGCTGATATTTTTGGGCGCATCTATGACGCTAATAACGACTCAGTGATGCAAAACCGTACCCGTCTTGGTTCCATTCCTGAAGTACCGCCAGGTATTAGCGATTTTGAAATGAGAATTTCTGTGCCTGCAAACCAACCATTACCCTTAAAACTGAAGCAGTTTAAAGCTTCTGGTTTTAGCGCTCAAGTGCGGAAGTGAGTGGGGAATGCGGAACCCACGTTAGCGAAGCCCAGTAGGCATTAGGGGCATGGGGAATGGATATTTATTATTTCTCCCCCTGCTAGAAAGCTCCCCTGCCTGGTACTGCCTGCGGTCTTAATGATAAGTCTTTTTTCGATAAGTATCTTTTCACTAAAAATTGTAGAGACGTTTTTACACTTAACGTCTCTACAACAGTTTTTATTGAGATAGTAGTCAAAATCCCTGAGTGAATCTCATACCAACAGCCAAATTGTTGAGAAGTCCGCCAACTAAATTAAGTAATAAGAAGGCCAGGATTGGAGAAAAATCTATACCGCCTAACGGGGGAATGATTGAGCGAAATAGATTGAGATAGGGGTCAGTGATTTGGCTCAAAGCGGCAAATGGTTGATTGTACCAATTGATAGTTGGGAACCAGGTCAACAAAACCCTAATAATTAGCAAGTAGCTATAGAAGGTAATGAAGGTAGCTAGTGTCGTAATCAGTAAACCGATGGTTGATTCCATGGATAACTTAGTTTCCTACTTTAAGTGTTCAACGCGGTCTTATTCTTGATTTTAATTTAGCCCATGTCGTGGCGTCTGCGAATACCGCATTTACCGAATTACTACTTTTACCACCCTTGAGAGCGCTAGGAATCTGTAGTAACAGATTAATCATGAGTTTCTGGGGATGAACCGCCATTGACATTCCCTAGTTGCTTTCGCACTTCATCAATTGTGGCATTGAGCTGGGCTATTTTATCCTCTAGCGATCGCCGGGCTGTTTCCATGCCCACAGTATCACTTTCGGAGGCTCTCATTTGACGCCTTTTTGTTGATACTTTCTTGGTTGGAGATTGACCATTGATAAATTCTGTTTCTTGTTCCTCTGCTAATTCTAGATCGCTTCTAGAAGCAATCAGTGCCCCCACAACTCCACCAAATACACTACCAACAACTGCTCCTACGAAAAAACCGCTAGCAAAACCATTTTGCTGACTCATATTTTTACCGCCTTCAACAAAACTTACAACTCCAAAAGTAGTGAAGCTATGTTTTCCCTTAGCTGCATACTAACTTAAGTCCCAAAGATGCGATCGCCTGCATCCCCCAACCCTGGTACAATAAAACCCCGATCATTGACTTTTTCGTCAATGGCAGCGGTGTAAACAATTAAACCTGGATATGCAGCACTCAGTTTTTGTAAAGCTGGTGGAGCTGCCACCACACAGACAATTCGCGCCAGGGTTGGATCGACGCCCCGCTGTGTCAATTCTGCCATTGCACTCATGATTGACCCTCCTGTCGCCAACATCGGATCGGTAATTAATACTCGCGTTTGGGAGTCAAATTTTTCTGGCAATTTATTGAGGTAGCACTGAGGTTGCAGTGTCTCTTCATCCCGCACCAAGCCATAATGATAGATTGATGCTAAGGGTAGCAAAGTCTGCGCTCCTTCTAGTAATCCTAGCCCAGCCCGCAGAATCGGTACGACTGCCACGGGCATTTGTGGATCAACCAAAGTCGCTGGACAAAAGTCCAAAGGACTTTCTACCGTTGTCTCCAGTGTAGGCAACCAGTCTCGCGCTGCTTCATAAGTCAGCCATCTTCCCAATTCGGTCATAGCACTGCGGAATAATACTGAGGGTGTGGCAGCATCACGAGCAACTGCCAGCCAGTGCTTGATCAGGGGATGGGGGGGAACGTAAACACGCAATTGTAGCGTCATAGCCAAAACTAGGCGATTTTTTATTATACAAGAACTGAAACATCATAATACTCTTTCCCGCGCACACCTGACAGCTAAGAATCAACACTCTCAAAATTATTGCTAATATTTTTCATTAATAGTTGACACCTATTCTCAATCAAGGTTATATTATGATTTAGTGTTCTCCTCTCTTTAAGGATCGGCAGACGGGATTAGCCAGCGGTAGCAGGCTCGTCCCTCTTTTTTTGTTGTTTGTCATTGGTTATTTGTTTTAGGACAAAGGACAATTGACGAAGGACAAAGGACAAAGGACAAATGACGAAAACACAAGAATTTGATGTGATTGTAATTGGGTCTGGGATTGGTGGGTTAGTAACAGCTACTCAACTTGCAACGAAGGGTGCTGAGGTACTGGTTTTGGAACGTTATTTAATCCCTGGCGGTAGTGCTGGTTATTTTGAACGCGAAGGCTATCGCTTTGATGTGGGAGCATCAATGATTTTTGGGTTAGGAACTCATGGTACTACTAACTTACTCACCCAGGCACTAGCAGCTGTGAACGTTAGTGTAGAGGCGATCGCTGATCCCGTGCAGATTCATTATCATCTACCTGAGAGTTTAGACTTAAAAGTAGATCGGTCTTATGAAAAATTTTTGCAAAATCTTACTGCTTACTTTCGCCATGAAGCACAAGGGATTCGTCGCTTTTATGACGAATGCCAAAAAGTTTTTCAGTGCCTCAATAGCATGGAATTACTGTCTCTAGAAGAACCTGGCTACTTAAGGCGTGTATTTTTTCAACATCCCCAAGCATGTCTTGGTTTAGCTAAGTATCTACCGCAAAATGTTGGGGATGTCGCACGACGTTACATCAAAGATCCTCAGTTATTGAAATTTATCGATATAGAGTGTTATTGCTGGTCGGTAGTACCCGCCGATATGACTCCCATGATTAATGCTGGCATGGTCTTTTCTGATAGGCATTACGGCGGAGTTAATTATCCCAAAGGTGGAGTAGGGCAAATTGCTCAAAAGCTAGCCGATGGATTAGAAAAAGCTGGAAGTAAGATTGTTTACCAAGCTAGAGTCACGAAAATTCTCACAGAACAAGGGCGAGCTGTAGGTGTGCAACTAGCAAATGGTAAAGTATATCGGGGTAAACGCATAGTTTCTAATGCTACACGTTGGGACACATTTGAAAAATTGCTACCAGCACAGCAAATACCACGTAATGAGAAAAAGTGGCAACAAAAATATCAAAAATCACCGAGCTTTTTGAGTTTGCACATGGGGGTAAAAGAATCCGTTTTACCTAGCGGGACAGAGTGCCATCATATTTTGTTAGAAAATTGGGCGCAAATGACAGCACCAGAAGGCACGATTTTCGTTTCGATTCCCACCTTGCTTGACCCAGACCTAGCTCCAGTCGGATATCATATCATCCACGCCTTCACCCCTCATTGGATTGATCAGTGGCAAGGACTTTCTGACCTTGAATACGAAGCAAAGAAAGAAGAAGCAGCAGGGCGAATTATTGACCGCCTAGAGAAGATTTTTCCTGGTTTAGACGCGGGATTAGATTATTTAGAGATTGGAACACCTCGCACTCATCGCCGCTTTTTGGGGCGTGAGGATGGCACTTATGGGCCAATTCCTCGGCGAAAGTTACGCGGGTTGTTGGGAATGCCATTTAATCGAACCGCTGTTCCTGGTCTTTATTGTGTAGGAGACAGTACCTTTCCAGGACAAGGGTTAAATGCAGTGGCTTTTTCTGGTTTCGCTTGCGCTCATCGCATTGCTGTAGATTTGGGGCTTTGAGGGGGATAGGGGGATGCTTTGATGATTTCGCGTTTTGGTTGACGCGCTTACGCGGGGATGGGGAGACGCACAGAAAGATTTTAGAACAAAAAAATGGGTTTTTTCAGGCTGAATATTAAAAACCTACCTTTGAAAGGATGAGGGAGATGGGTTGCTTTATAAAAGACCCCAGAAGCTAAATAAGATAAAAAGGTTTACTAAGTCGAGGATTAAAGCCACTATGACTTTTACACGTCTGTTTCGGCTAATGCGGCGACGGGAAACTAATAGACGAAGTAAAAGCCATAGCGAGTAAATTTGAATGGGCAAGATAAATAAAATTAAACCAATAACGGCTGCTCGAAAGGCTCGGTCTGCGGTTTGGTCTGCCCATGAAAGTTTTTCGATATCATCATCTGCATCATCTTGAAACTCAGATTGTTCTGTGGTTTCAGCTTCTACATCGGTTGTCAGCAAAGATATGGCGAGGTCTACGTCTGATTCAGGAACTTGTAATTTAATCCAACCAACCGCGATGGTTAAATGCCATGCAACATCTACGGTAGATTCATTAGCTAAAAAAGCTCTTATGCCCGCAGTTTCTAGGTGTTGTTTGGCTAGATTCGCTTCAATAGAGTTGGTATAAGTGGCTAATGTCACAAACTTATCAACCATGTTGTTTTTGGTGGGAGATTGAATGCAGAGATATTTGGGGAATTTATCTGCACTTGTTATGTAGGTATAGAGTTGAGGTTTTGACACTCCCCGAAATTCTATTTCGGGGATTCTTGGTTCACTGAGTCAACTTAGTTGAACCTGTCACCAGCTCCAAACAGAGGTCGTTCTCTCCCCAAGCGTTAGTTCCGATGTGTCCCGCCGTACTTAATCCTTGAGCTAAAATATTCAGTGCTGCATTATCATCTCGGTCTAAAACAGTTTGGCAATGGGGGCATTCATGGGTTCTAGTTGACAAAGTTTTGACAACAGTTTCCCCACAATTAGAACAGTTTTGGCTTGTCCAATGTGGTGGTACAGCAATAGTTATCTTGCCGTAGACTTTGCCAAAATATTCAAGCCAACACCGGAACTGATACCAAGAAGCATCACTAATACTTTTGGCTAGTTTGTGATTTTTAACCAGATTCCGCACTTGCAAGTCTTCGTAAACAACCACGTCGTGAGACTGGATTACGCACCTTGCTAACTTCACAGCAAAGTCTTGACGCTGTCTACTAACTTTCAAGTGTTTTCTCGCTAGTTTGTTTCTAGCTTTTTTGTAGTTATTGGATTGAGGTTTACCTTTGTTGAACTTCTTGGAAACCCGTTTTTGTAGGCGTTTTAATGCCTTCTCGGATTTCCTCAAGAATCTCGGGTTTTCTGCCTTATCCCCATTGGAATCAGTGTAGAAGTGGTTTAAACCGACATCTAGACCAACAACTTTTTTGCTTGGTTCTACCTGAATTTCTCGCTCAACAGCAATGCAAAATTGAGCGTAGTAACCATCTGCGCGTTTTACCAATCGGACACGCTTGATGTCCTTGAGGTGATAAAAATGCAGGTCATAAGTTCCAACTAACTTTAGTCTCCCAATTTCAAAACCATCAGTCAGGGTGAGATATTTTCTCTCGTCTGACAGCTTCCATCCTGTGGTTTTGTACTCCACAGAATGTCCACGTTTTTTGAAATTCGGGAAACCTGTCTTGGAAAATCGCTCGACTTGGGGTCTCCCCAAGACCGCGTTTTCCGCTTTTTTAGCTGGAATTTTTTTCTTGCAGTTAGTATAAAACCGAGAAATTGCAGCCCAAGCCCTATCTGCCGATGCTTGCCTTGCCATTGAGTTAAGCTTGCCAGCCCATTCAAAGTTAGCGGCTAGTTCTTTGCAGTATGCGCTTAAATCGTACTTGCCGACTTTTGGGTTATCCATCCAGTAGCGAACGCAAGAGTTACGGACAAACAAAGCAGTCCTGATTGCTTCATCAATCAGATTGAACTGTTGCTGTTTGCCCTTTAACTTGAACTCGTATACTAGCAATTGATAACTTCTTACGCTAAGATGCCAGCATAACATATTTGGGATTGCTGGTGGTGGAATGGCTAATATCTCCCTCGATGAATACCTAAAAAATTTGCACAAAGACTTTGATCACCAGACAGGTAAATACTTCGCGTATGTCATTTCTGCCGCACTTCCTGAAGAACACGCCACGACCGAATAAATTCGGTCATTCGCTTATATCCCCCACTTTAAAGACGTACAAGGCACAAAACCAAAAAAGTTTTGTGCCTTGTACTTGGGGGCTTTACGCATCACGACTCGTAATTTTTCTTAAAATACGCTACAACTTACCGGAAGTACCGATCGCTAACCGTGAAAATATTGTAGATCTCCTTAGATTGATACACTTGTCAATTCTACATTGCAAAACATCACTGGTTAGTAGTAGTGCGTGATGCCTATTTTTCGGCTCGTGTCTCTATCAACGGTATTTTTGTTTGTCCTTAACTCCTCACACAAAAGACTTTCATTGATGCGACTCACACCCAAAGTGATTTTACAAGCAAGCTGGCTCTTAACCAGCTTTTTAAGTGTGTTCCTACTCGGCTCGAACGTTAAAGCTGTGACAACTGTCAATAACCAGGGACACTCCGACAAGCTCAGTGCATCGCTGGGGACTGGGAATCTCCTAGATGTAGATAATCTTCAACCTCAACTACATCTGACTTCAGCTCAACCCAGCGTTTCTCCAACGGTAGATGACAGTAGTTTGTTTGCTGGTGTGGTTCCCTTAAATTCACCTATGAAGACGCTAGAACCTCAAATTAAAGCTTTGATGGGTCGGTATAGCTTTCTCAAAACAGGGATGTTTTTTCTAGATTTGGATACGGGAGATTATCTCGATATAGGAGGCGATCGCGTCTTTCCAGCTGCTAGTACAATCAAACTGCCAATTCTTGTAGCTTTTTTTCAACATTTAGACGCCGGCAAAGTCAGCTTGGATGAAAAACTGGTTATGCGGCGCGATTTGATGACCAACGGTTCTGGAACAATGCAGTATGAGCGAGTTGGCAAAAAGTACACAGCTTTAGAAACCGTAACCAAAATGGTTACAATTAGCGACAATACAGCCACCAATATGATTATTGATCGCTTGGGTGGAGCAGCAAAACTAAATCAGCGTTTCCGCAGTTGGGGACTGAAAGACACAGTAATTCGCCATCTTTTAGCCGACTTAAAGGGAACTAACACCACCAGTTCGCAAGACATGGCTAGAGTACTAGCTTTGCTAGTTAATAACAAGTTAGTTTCCCCACAGAGTCAAGAGCAAGTCTTGGATATCCTCAATCGTACTGTTACGCGTACATTACTCCCCGCCGGTTTAGGCAAAGGTGCGCTCATCGCTCACAAAACGGGAGACATTGGCTTTCTCATTGGTGATGCTGGATTTATCACTATGCCCAGCGGTAAGCGATACCTGGCTGCTATCTTCGTCAAACGTCCTTACAAAGATGTCAGGGGAAGAGACTTTATCCGTCAAGTTTCTCGAACAGTCTACGATTACCTGAGTCAGCCTCACCCTGTAGCGTCGGTTGATTCTCCTAACGAGATTACTAGGTAAAAATTCAAAATTCAAAACATTTTAACTTGCCTTGCGGGAAGTCCCCAGGTGTAGTTTACTGAACCTGGGGACGGCAGTTTGCTCAAGTCGGGAAACCCGCCCACGCAACTGCCTTATGAAAGCAAGGGCAGGGTCTAGTTATATCAGGTTCGCCTAAATACTTACGATAAGAATGACGCGGAGACGGTGAGACGCGGTGAGACAGCGAGTAAAGGAGGGTTTCCCTCCGCAGGCGACTGCGTTAGCGAGCTTGCGAGCGTCACCCGAAGGGGGACACGGAGAATTTTGAATCGTAGAAAAGTTAAATTTATAATTGATCGTTGCAATTTGCTTTAGTTATGATGTTTTGATGCCACCCGGAAGTCAGAAACGCAATATCTGCATACTTTTACTCCGCACGATAGGCAATGCGGAGACTTTGAACTAGAATTACCAAAGATGCGATCGCCATTAACCCACCCCAAAACCAATAAGGTAGTAATAAATACTTTTGCATTTGTGCTGTATCAGAAAGTCCCAAAGGGCCAGCACTATAACTAAATAGATAATCCAGTTGATGGTAAGTACTCACACAAGCTTGCACACCCAAAAATTGAATAGCAAAACCTTGGGCCCACCGAGGTGCCTTAAGGGCCATACCCAAGATAATTAAACCTAGTAGGGGAATTGCCGCAAATCCAAAGGGAGAACGTACCCAAATTAATGTTGATAGCAACAAGAAACCCCCCAAAATTTTTAAACTCAAAGAGGCTACTTTAAAGCTACGAGAAGCTAGAATCAAAGCCGCACCCGCAAGAGGTGGCCCCATCGGCCCTGCTGCTGCAACTAAAGCCGGGCCAATTGGCCATAAAGCTCTAGAAATAGCGTAACTTGCAACACCAGAACCATTGCCGAAAATCTGTAATTTCTGAAATTGTCCTCCTAAAAGCAGGGCCATTAAGCCATGACCCATTTCATGAAACCAAGTAGCTAGGATTGTAAATGGATATAAAATATAATTTCCAGCTGGAATTTGCCACAGTAAGATGGTTGCGATCGCTGCTCCAATTAGCCAGGTTAGCCCCATACGTTCTACAGTTGGTGGGGCTTCTTGAGTAAGAAAGGGTGCAACATTTTTCCCTGATTCTTTCATGAGTCACTTTCCTTAACGTAAATTACGCTTTTACCCCAATTGGCCGAGTCTGCTTTTATCCATGGTAATCTACTCATCTTGATAGCAAGCAACAGCTTGTATCTTTGCCTCCTGCCTTGTTTGTAAAAACTTGATCAAAAGTGCGATCGCATTTACCAATGGTGATTAAGTATGAGCGTTATGTAAGGAGTATATCTATTTACCAAAAAACCCAATCGTTAAGACTGGGCTTTGGATAGGGTATATCCCCCAAAGGTTATTTATAAACTTATTTATTCTATTAATGACTACAACATCTGAGTTACGAGTTCCAGAAAACTACAACCTTTTTATGAGCAACTCTGTAGCCTCAAAAGCGTACTCGCTCCGTATCTTACCCCACGATAAGCAGGTCGGGTAGTTCAATTAGTATGATTACTGCTCTATAAAAGCGATCGCTAATTAAACTAATAAATAGAAAAGTCTATTTTGTAAAGCGATCGCAATCACTGATTCGGTTTTCAGTTTAAAACCTTGATAATAGCCAGAAGGAGTGGGGGAGATGAGGAAGACGCGGGGACGCGGGGATGCGGGGACGCGGGGACGCGGAGAATAATCAATAACGAAATGACAATTCCCAATTCCCCATACTTCTCCTTTGCTCAGTATAAGTTCCCAATTCCCCTTAAAAATTGCTTATGAAACCACGCTACATGCTTATAGGATTAATCCTTAGTCTTCTGTTGAGTGTCGTGCCGTTTTCGGGCTTAATCGATGCTGCAACACCAACCGTAACAACACCTGCACCTGCACCTGTATCTGCACCCTCATTTACCCAAGGAGTGCAAAAAACAGTGTTGGATAACGGCTTAACAGTGCTAACCAAAGAAGTGCATACCGCTCCAGTAGTGAGTGTACAGGTTTGGTATAAAGTTGGCTCCCGTAATGAAGGCAAGGGAGAAAATGGGATTTCTCACCAGCTAGAGCATTTGATGTTTAAGGGTACTAGTGATCGTCCAGTACAGTTTGGGCGGCTGTTTAGTGCTTTGGGTAGCCAATTTAATGCATTTACCAGCTATGACGCAACAGCTTACTTTGGGACAGTGCAAAAAGACAAGCTAGAAGCACTGCTGACTTTGGAAAGCGATCGCATGGCTAATGCTTTAATAGGAGCTGAGCAACTGACAAGTGAGAAACGCGTCGTCATCTCCGAGTTGCAAGGGTATGAAAATTCGCCTGGTTATCGCCTGAGTAAGGCAGTAATGCGAGCTGCTTTCCCCAACCGAGCCTACGGTTTACCAGTGGGTGGCACAAAATTGGATGTAGAGCAATTTACCTTAGAACAGGTACGGAATTATTACCAGAAATACTACAGTCCAGACAATGCCACATTAGTGATCACAGGGGATTTTGCCACAGAACCTACACTTAAAGTCGTGAAAGCAACCTTCGGGAAACTGCCACGACGAGCGAAAAAGGACACGGGGACACGGGGACGCGGGGACACGGAGACAAGGGGACGCGGGGACATAGAGAATTCAATCACCGCGTCCCCCCGTCCCTCCGTCACCGCGTCTTCTTCTTCCCCTAGCAAAGCACCAATAGTCTTGAAGGAACCGGGAAGTGCTGCACTACTGCAAGTCGTGTATCCGCTACCAGATATCAAGCATCCTGATGTCCCAGCAATTGATGTGATGGATGCCATCTTGACGGGTGGACGTAGTTCTCGACTTTACCAAGCTTTAGTGGAATCAGGACTCGCTAGTTCAGTGAGTGGGGCTGCTGCTGAACTCACTGAACCGGGTTGGTATGAGATTAATGCCACGGCAACTCCAGGTCAACAGGTAACAAAAATTGCGGGGGTACTGCAAAAAACTTTGTTACAACTGCAACAACAGCCAGTCACCGCCGCAGAATTAAACCGAGCCAAAACGCAACTGCAAGCCTCGTTTGTCTTGGGTAATCAAGATATCACTAGTCAGGCAAGCCAGTTAGCGTATAACGAAAATGTTGCTGGGGATTATCGGTTTATTGAAAAGTATCTCGCAGCGATCGCAAAAGTCACCCCCCAAGAGGTACAACGAGTTGCCAAAACTTACCTCAATCCCGCCAAACAAACCATTGGCTTCTTTGAACCAACCCAACTTGATGGTCAACCCGAAGTCTCTAGTGCTGGTTCTGGTCGCACCGTAGAAAACTTCAACCCCGGTAAACCTGTAGACCCAGCAGAATTAGCCAAATATCTGCCTCCCAGCACATCAGTTACAGATTCTGGCAAAAAACCTTTACCAGAGCAGTTTACCTTAGCAAATGGCTTGAAGGTTTTTTTGTTGAGCGATCGCACCCTTCCTACCATTAACCTGAGTGGACAAGTTGATGCTGGTGATGAATTTGATAGTAATCAAAAAGCGGGATTAGCAGATCTCACTGCTACCAACTTAATGAATGGAACTCGCACTAAAAACGCCCTTAACCTAGCACAAACACTAGAAGACCGAGGAGCTGATCTCAACTTTGCTGCCAGTCGCGAGGGGATGAATATTGGCGGTCAAAGTCTGTCAGCAAACCTACCAATATTGATTCAAACCCTCGCTGATGTACTGCAAAATGCTACCTTCCCGGCGGATCAACTAGAATTAAGTCGTCAACGAGCCTTGATTAGTCTCAAAGCACAGCTAGATGATCCTAACGGACTGGGACGGCGGGTATTTCAGCAAGCCATTTACCCAGAAAATCATCCCTTCCACAGCTTTCCTACAGTTGAAAGTTTGCAAAGTATTACTCGCGATGATTTGCTGCGTTTCTATCAAGAACATTACCGTCCAGATACCACAACCATCGCTTTAGTGGGTGATTTTGAACCAGCGAAGGTCAAAGCATTGTTAAACCAAGAATTTGGCAAATGGCAAGCCAAAGGCAAGTCACCCGTTCTTAACTTACCAACCGTAAAATTACCGCCAACTTCAACACGTTTAAGTAAAGTAATTCCCGGTAAAGCTGAGGCCGTCACCTACATTGGCTACAACGGCATCTCTCGCAAAGACCCCCGTTTTTATGCCGCATTAGTACTGAATCAAATCTTAGGTGGTGATACCTTATCTAGTCGCCTGGGTACTGAAGTGCGCGATCGCCAAGGTTTAACTTATGGTATCTACAGCGGATTTGCCGCAGGTATAAATCCTGGCCCATTCCTAATTCAGATGCAGACAGATCCCAAAGATGCCGAAAAAGCGATCGCCAGCACCATCGCGTTACTCAAACAGTTGCGTGAGCAAGGCATCACCGAGGCAGAATTAAACACAGCAAAACGCTCAATTACTAACAGCTATCCCGTGGATTTAGCTAATCCCAGCGCCGTATCAAGCATCATTTTAGACAATGCTGTTATGGGGCTGTCACAAGCAGAAATTCGAGAATTTCCCCAAAAAATTCAAGCAGTAACTATGGCTCAGATACAGCAAGCAATCCAGGATTTAATTAAACCGGAAAATCTCGTGATTGTTACGGCTGGCCCTGGAAATCCTAAACCTACGCAATGAAAGGGAACAGGGGAGGCAGGGGAGGCAGGGGGAGAAATAACAAACACCCACTCCTCATCGAAAGCGGCGCTTGATCCCCTAATATCTTGCACCAGTCCCAAAAACCGCCATAGGTTTCTAACCTATGGCTAATAAGCTAAAAAACATCTAAATTACATAATCAAATTAAATAACACTCTTGTGGGGTGGGCATCTTGCCCGCCCTAATTATGCAAGTTATATGTGGAA
>NZ_JCACKM010000325.1:0-2915 GCF_059505385.1 Desmonostoc vinosum | reverse complement strand
CAAGAGTTTTATTTAATTTGATTATGTAATTTAGATGTTTTTTAGCTTATTAATTGCACTATCGTAGGCGATCATAATGAATAATTGATAGTAATAAAGAGACAATTATAATTAATCCAAAGAAGATTAAAATTTTAGTGGGGCAGAATGAATTATGACTGCTTTAACTTTACAATTACCTCCTAATCTGAAATTGACGGATGAAGAATTTGAACAAATTGTTGCTGTAAATAAAGACTTGCGATTAGAATTAACTGCTGAGGGGAAATTGGTAATCATGGCACCCACTGGAGGAGAAACGGGGAATCGTAATTTTGATTTACTAGGTCAACTATGGTTTTGGAATAGTCAAAATAATTTAGGAAAAGCTTTTGATTCTTCCACTGGTTTTAAACTCCCCAATGGTGCCACTCGTTCTCCCGATGCTTCTTGGGTAAAAATGGAACGGTGGGATGCCTTAACACCACAACAAAGAAAAAAATATCTCCCCTTGTGTCCAGATTTTGCAGTGGAATTAGTTTCAGAAACTGATGATGTAGAAGATACTCAAGTCAAGATGCAGGAATACTTAGCAAACGGTTTACTACTTGGTTGGTTAATTAATCCTAAAGATAAAGTTGTAGTAATTTATCGTTCTAATCAAGCGCCAGAGGTTTTACAATCTCCTATAAGTCTATCCGGTGAAGATGTTCTGCCTGGTTTTATTTTAAATTTACAGCCAATTTTTGGATAGCGATCGCCCACCCCAACTATCTCCACTGCCAAGATTTCCGGTAAAATCAAGTTCTGAGAACTGTGCATAGGGAGATACAGGGTTGCCTACACTTGGTGTGAACATAGACCATATCGCCACCATCCGACAAGCACGGCGGACAGTGGAACCAGACCCCGTAGCGGCAGCGGTACTGGCAGAACTAGCAGGTGCAGATGGCATTACCGTGCATCTGCGAGAAGATAGAAGACATATCCAAGACCGAGATGTGCGCCTGTTGCGGCAAACAGTGCGAACTCATCTTAATCTAGAAATGGCCGCTACAGATGAAATGCTCGCGATCGCTCTCGACATCAAACCCGATTATGTCACTCTAGTACCAGAAAAACGCGAAGAAGTGACCACAGAAGGCGGTTTAGATATCGTTGGGCAAATTGCTAGAATAGGAGAGATTGTTGATAAATTGCAAAGCGCTGGCATTCCAGTTAGTTTATTTATCGACGCTGAATCAGCACAAATAGAAGCATCTGTCAAGATTAAAGCTAAATTTATTGAATTGCACACAGGGCAATACGCCCAGCCCAAAGATGAAACACATCGCCAGCAAGAATTAGCAGTGTTAGCCAAAGGGTGCGAGCAAGCAATTCAAGCGGGATTGCGAGTTAACGCCGGTCACGGTCTCACTTACTGGAACGTCTACCCAGTAGCGGCACTTCCAGGCATGGAAGAACTGAATATTGGTCATACCATCATCAGCCGGGCCGCATTAGTAGGCATAGAAAGAGCAGTCCGCGAGATGAAGCAAGCTATTAGGGGGAATGGGGAATAGGGAATGGGGAACTCGGGGCCCCCGCTCCCGGAGGAAGTGGGGATTAGGGGGAATGGGTAAAAAAACTGTAACCTGTAGCCTGATAACTGTCCAAAGAGGGTTTGTCACTGCGAAATCTGGCAATTTACAAATGGTCAGCAAAGAATTTTATGAGTGCAACACAGAACAACCTACCGCTTTGGGTACAGGATCGAGATGAAGTGATTGCAGCAAGTACTACTGATACACAGTGGCGCTATCAAACACCGCCAGATTACTCTCGTTCCAAGGAGAATCTTGCTCAAGAGAGTATACATAATCATCTTGAAGGTACATTAGAAGCGATCGTGCAAAACTTGGTGCGAACCTTTGAGATGGAGGTATCATTCAAAACTGACCCAAAACAATGGCTATCTATTGTCAATGACAAATTTCGTGTGAGTACCAACGGTGGGGTAGAGTATACAGCAGCAGATTTAGCAGCACAAGGTACTTATAATTTATTCATGGCTGATTCCGAACATTACAAAGCTTTAACAGAAAGTTTTGAATCATCAGCAAAAATCTTCCATACAACTTTCACCAAAGGATTTCCTTGGGAGGTGTTGGAAGTGTTCTCTGGGCCACCAAATGTCACATTTAAATGGCGACACTGGGGGCATTTTGACGGCGCGTACAAAGACTATGCAGCAACCAAGGAGATAGTAGAAATTATTGGTATGAGTGTAGCCCGCGTCACAGAAGACCTGAAGATTATTTCCCTAGAACACTATTTTGACAATACACTGTTCTTAGAAAAGCTGACAGCAAGTGGCAAACAAACAGATACTGAAAACCAAGGCAGTGCTTGTCCCTTCAGTTCTTGGTTCAAGAAGTTTCGTCAAAGTTAACTTGTAGAGGCATCATTGCGTAACACCATACCCTGAGACTATTTACGATCAACCAAAGGATGAAAATGCAAACATACTATTACGTTTTGGCAAGTCAACGCTTTATCCTCGAAGAAGAACCCATAGGGGAAGTGATCAAAGAGCGTACCCGTCACTACCACGAACAAGAAAAAGAGATTGATTTTTGGTTGGTTCAGCAACCAGCTTTCTTAGAAGCACCCGAAATGGCACAGATGAAAGCGAAATGTCCGCAACCAGCGGTAGCAATTATTTCCACTAATCCTCAATTTATTACTTGGCTAAAACTGCGCTTAGAGTACGTTATTACAGGAGAATTTCAGGCTCCTTCTGCAACAATTCCCGATGCTTTGGCATCATTGGCTACTGTGTCTTAATGGGGAGTGGGGATTGGGGACTGGGAAATTTCCCCCTCATCTCCCTCATACCAATTCATATCATGTCCGTTTAAAGACTTATGATTTGGCTGACGCGGAGATAGGGAGAC
>NZ_JCACKM010000324.1:0-2953 GCF_059505385.1 Desmonostoc vinosum | reverse complement strand
CCTGCGGCATAGCTTCGCTTAGAGCGACACAGGAGCGTCGCGTCATTACGAATTAATTACGAATTACGAATTAATAATGATTTCCCATTTTGCGGTGATGGATGGCGGGAAGTGCGTTGATTTTGGCGACTCTTCCGGTTTGAACTGTGCTGTAAATGATCCAATGATCTCCACAATCCATGCGAGTTGTAACTTCACATTCCATGTAACTTAAAGCATCAGCTAAAATTGGAGAGCCATTATTGGCAGGATATGTTTTCACTCCAGCAAAGCGATCTGCACCAGGAGCAAAACGCTTGAGAAAATGTTTCATTAATCCTTGATAGTTGCCTTCTTCTAAAACGTTTAAAACAAAGCGATCGCCTATTTGCATTAAGGATTCAATTGCTCGTTCTTTGGCTACAGCAACTGCCACTCCTAAAGGATTAAGACTTGCTTGTGTCACCCAAGAGGCAAACATAGCACTCTGGATTTCTCCTTTTTTGGTGGTGATAATATATAATCCACCGCTGATACGTCCTAAAGCTTTTTCTAACTCGGTGTTGATGGATTTGATTTGTTTAATTGTGCGATCGCGGGTTAACCAAAGTCCTAAATCTGTTCCCGCTTCTTCACAAAGTTGTTCTGTTGTTTGTGTGGGAGTTTCTTTAACTAAAATCGGAGGAAAGGCTTCAGTTAAACCGATTTCTTGAAACTTATTTCGTAAAGGATAAATGGGATCATCTTCTCCTCCCCCTGACTCAAATAAACCAACTGATTGCTTATGGTGAGCAGCAGCTAAAATTGTACTTAAGGCAGCATGAGCGATCGCTGATGATTGGGGTGGCATTCCAATTACTAAGCCTGAAGCTTGAGTAATTAATTCTCGAATTTCTTGAGGCTCAGAATCATTGAGATTTACTAGTTCAATTGCTACACCTATTTTGGTAATACCATGGGCGATCGCACGAGCTAAATGTTCGCTACAACCGTAATCTTCTGTGTAAAATAAAGCTACTAATGTCTCAGCTTTTGCTTGTTCTAAACTCCAGTTTTGATAACATCCAAGCCATTCGGAAATATTGTGTTTTAGTAAGGGCCCATGTCCCGTGGCAACTGTGCCTATATCTAACTTCTCAATCCGCTTGAGTGCTGCCAATACAGAACGTGCATTCGGCCCCATCAAACAATCGTAGTAATACTTAAAGTCCTCCTCTATTAAGGTTGAGTTTTCATCATAAGTGTGGTCATCACAATAATGCATTCCAAATACATCACAGGTGTAAAGAATGCTAGTTTTGTGGTCATAAGTCAAGATTGTGTCCGGCCAATGTAAGTTAGGTGCAGAGATAAATTCTAATTCATGACCATTGCCTAAATCTAAACGTTCTCCACTTTTCACCTGTATTGATTTAAAAGGCTGGTGAACCATATTTTCCAAAAATTGGATAGCAACCTTAGCACCAACAATGGTAATATCAGGAGCTAGTCTTAAAATGTCTTTGACTAAGCCACTATGATCTGGTTCTGTGTGGCTAATAATCAAATAATCTATGTTAACTGGGTTAATTAACCCTACCAACATCTCAAGATATAACTGCTCAAACTTCCGATGGGAAGTATCAACCAGAGCAACTTTTTCTCCTTGAATTAAAAAAGAATTATAGGTCGTTCCATTCCGTAAACCGAACTCGATATCAAATCTTTCTCGCTCCCAATCAAGACAACGGATAGCAGTTGTTTGATGAGCAATTTCAACAGTTTGAATCGTTAAACGTCCTGAATGATAATTAACTTGATTAGACTGTGTGAGTGCGATCATTGGTGTTCTCCAAAAGATTTTTATCTGGAGCGATTTAAGTTCTTCTCTTTATATTTACCTAAGAACACCATTTGGTAAAATGCCAATATCTAAAGCTATCCATCAGAAAGTTTTATTCTTCATGTGGATAGAGTTTACCATTGTAAATACTCAATGTTTACCATTAGTTTTATATCTAATCAAACGCCAACCTTAACAGGTTGTTTGAAAAGCGATTAGAAATCACAGCTACACAGACAAAACCCACCTACGTGGGTTTCAAAACCTTGATTTTTCGTGTTTTCCGCGCAGGCGGACTTTGCTTGTGTAGTAGCGAATTATATCGCCCAAAACTTTTCAAACATTCTCTCGCAATATTTGTGGCTTGATGAGCAAACTAACTCCAGTTGCCCAAGCAATTGAGGCTGTCCAACCTGCCAGAATATCGCTGGGGTAGTGAACTCCTAAATATAGCCGCGTCCAGCCAATAGCCAAAACAAATAAACCCCCTAAAATTGCAACTAACCAGCACCAGCGACTACCCCATGTCAAAATCACCAGAGTGGCTACAAAGGTCATACTCGACATAGCGTGACCGCTAGGAAATCCATAGTCAAATTCCGGTGATGGTGACTCCCACAGATGAGGACGCACTCGATGCAACAAGATTTTTGCTGTGCGGTTAATAACGATGCTTCCCAGTAAAGTAATGATAAGATATGAAAATTGCCGCCATCGTCGTCTAATAAATAAACTAAAAGCGATCGCACTAGCAACAGGAAATACACCCCAAAATACCCCTAATTTAGTCAACGTCGAGGCGAAGACATCAAGTTGGGGCTTTGATGTTGAATGAATTGCCAACAGAATAGGTACATCCCACGGAAAGCCCCCTTCATTCTCCCAAACTTCTTCCGCTAACTCCCCAAACACCTGCAAGGGTAAAAAGACTCCTATCAACAAGAGTAATAGGGAAGCGCGATAAGTTTTGATTATATGCCAAACAAAGGTGAGGAAAGATTGAAGATATCTCAAAAAATCAAAGTTAAACATTAGATTGGGGATTGGGGAACTCGGGGCCCCCGCTCCTGGAGGGACTGGGGAATTGGGAATTAGGAAAAGATATTAAACGCTTATCTGAGACATTGGTATCCTCTAGATTATAGCCACCTT
>NZ_JCACKM010000323.1:0-3003 GCF_059505385.1 Desmonostoc vinosum | reverse complement strand
CAGCCAGAAAATTTATTTTCTGGCGAGTATCCGACTTTTGCAAGAGGTCTAATGAGTCTGCCGCAATAAAGTTATAAAAATTACATATCTATTTGTCTCTGTATTTAGTCCATTTCTAATGGACTTTTGCTATAAGACAGGGATTTACAATCCCTGGCGGTAGAGAGCGAAGCCGAACAATTAGGTAAGTTTTGCGACTGACAGTTTGAAAGGTGCAAGATCTGAGGAAAAGCCGATAAACCATAGTGTAAGTGCAATACTATCAGAGGTTTAACAGCTATCAAATTATTGATAATTGATACTTCGACTACGCTGAACACAAGTTTGCTCAGTACAAGTAATTGATAGTGCAAAATACCAGTTTCAAGCAATTACCAACTCGGAAAATATATGAAAAAAAAATTCCTTCCTTCGTTAAGTAAACTCCGTCGCCAGCTTAATCAGCAGATTCGGAGGTTATCTCAGATTAGATATTGGCAAAAAAGAACGGCTAACTTTTCGACTCCACTCAAGGTCAAAGTTGATCGCAATCGAAGCTTTAATTTTTTATTGTGTCTCATCATCGCAGTAATTGTTACTTCAATAGGAATAACAACAGACTGGGCAACACCTGTAATATCCAGTTCAGATAATGTTAATAATCAGCCTTCAACCGAACACATAAATTCTGTATCTAGCAGCAGAATATCAGATTTAGCAACACCTGTAACTTCTTTAGCTAGTAACAAAACGTCTCAGACTAGTAATAGCTTGAGTGGTGAACAAAAATCTTATAAAACATCTTGGATAGGTAATAGCTTTGGTGGTGGAAAACAATGGGTACAAAACAATATTGAGGGAATGTATGTTGCTGCTGATGGTACAGTTTATACTAATAGCCATTGGGATGAAGGAGGTTCAGAAGCAGGAAGATATAAGGATGGTAATGTTATTGGTGCCCTTGCAGATACTCATGGCTGGGGTCGTACTGGTGGTAAAGCTGTCACAGCAGACAGTAAATATATTTATATCGCGATGATTCAGGGTGCGATCGGTAAGACAAAAGAGGATTACCCTTTAGAAGATACAATTTGGTATTGTGTCAGACGTTATGACTTATCTGGCAAGCCTGCGCCATTTCCCCAAGGGCGAGGTTGGGATCAGAGTATGCTGATCATCAGCAATAAAAGTGAAGTGACGGGATTAGCAACTGTCGATCGCCAGTTATATGTGAGTGATGCTACTACGAATCGAATTCGTGTCTACAACACAGACACAATGAAAGAATTACGCAGCTTTAATGTTGCTAGTCCAGGCCAAATTACTATTGATAAAAAAGGCAATTTGTGGATTGTTCAAGAGCAAAATGCTGATAACCCTGCAAAGATTGTGCATTATTCCCAGGCTGGAAAGCAATTACCCCAACAAATCAAAGATGTAGTTCAACCAACAGCAGTTGCTGTTGATCCTCAAGGCAGACTTTTAGTAGCAGAAAATGGGCCGCGTCAGCAAATACTGATTTACAACATTAAAAATCAGCCAGTGCAGATTGGTAGCTTTGGGGATAAAAATGGCATTTATGCAGATATTCCTGGTGAAGTCAAAGATTTGAAATTTTATGGCTTAACTGGTGTTGGTACAGATGCCGCAGGCAATATTTACGTCAATAGTAACGGTTTTAATAAATCAGGAACAGATTTACGGAAGTTTTCGCCATCAGGAAAACTACTTTGGCGATCACTAGGACTAATATTTGTAGATAATGCTGATACTGATCCCAAAACGGATGGGATTAACGTATTTACCAAACAAGAAAACTACCAGATGGACTACAGTAAATCTGCTGGTCAACAATGGATTTACAAGGGTTACACTTTAAACGCTTTCAAATATCCTCAAGATGCACGTTTGCATACATCACCGGATGCTACTTTTGTGCGACGCATCCAAGGTAAGCCCTTTTTGTTCTTGACGAATATGTACAGCAGTTTTTTGCAGATATACCGCTTCAATCCAGCTACGGATGGTAAAATTGCCATTCCATCTGGAATGTTTGTCGGCACTGATAGTAGAGGCAAACAATCCATTGACGGAAATTGGCCGCCCCATCAACCCGAAAAAGGAGAATGGATTTGGCGAGATCGCAACGGTAATGGTACGTTTGAAAAAAATGAGTACGATACCAGCAACGATTATCCCTACATTGGCGGCTGGTGGGTAGACAGCAAAGGTGATGTGTGGAAAACTTTACGTACTAAAGATGGTATCCGGCACTATCCTTTACAGGGAATAGATGCTCAGGGCAACCCCATTTATAGCTACAGTTCGATGCAAAAGCAAGCTACTCCTAATATATTTACTGATTTGCGACGTATCGAATATTTTCCAGAAACAGATACCATGTATTTATCAGGTTTTACTAGCGATCGCCCTGCGGTTGGCGACGATAGCGGAGTTGTAGGATCAGAAGTTGCCCGGTTTGACAATTGGAGTCAAGGAAACCGCACTCCTCGTTGGCGTACTGTGGTTCCCTACGACACCACAGGCAAGCGAGAAGTTGCTACCGCTGCCATGAGTGTTGCTGGAGATTATGTGTTTGCCGTCACAGTGAAAACCGCAGAGGTATATGTTTACAATGCAGCGACAGGGAAGCAAGTAAAACTTTTAAAACCTGGCCCTGAAGTGGCTAATGAAAGTGGTTGGATTGACATACCCTACGGTATCCGTGCTTTTCGTCGTGCTAATGGCGAGTATTTAGTCTTTGTTGAAGAAAACTGGAAAGCAAAGGTAATAATGTATCGATTTATTGGGTAAACTCAATACTCAAAAACAATCATTTGATTTTACTTATCTTCGTAGCAAAATTTCTCATGTTCAGAGCGATCGCACTTTTGCAGAAATAGTTAGTAGATCACAGCAATGCGATCGCTCATCCTTTGATCATACTAAGCTGTTCCATATATAACTTGTATAATTAGGGCGGGCAAGATGCCCACCCCACAAGAGTTTTATTTAATTTGATTA
>NZ_JCACKM010000322.1:0-79431 GCF_059505385.1 Desmonostoc vinosum | reverse complement strand
GTGAGGCGACTTGCATAAAATTTTACCCTTCAAAACTTTTCAAACAGCCTCTTACGGATGCAATGCCAGGTGCAGCTTGTGGTGCTGAGGGAAACCAAAAAAAAGCTAGTGCATCGCCATTACCAATATCAAAAAAGAAGTGCTGTCCACCACCAGGTAAAGCAATGGTTTTGATTAGTTTCAAGCCTAAAGTATTTGTGTAAAAGTCTACGGTGCGTGCCATATCTTTACACACCAAAGCGATGTGGTTAATTCCTTTGATTTGAAACTCTGTCATATTAATCACCTATTTGTGAGATTTAGCTTTATGATTAAATGCGGCTTTGATTTATGTTATAAATTGTCTGGATCAATATTCAACTCTCGTAGTTTTATTGCTAAGCGTTCAGATTTTTGCATTTCCTGTAATGCAACTTCTTCTGGTGTAGGTATTAGCTGTGCTTGTGCGGTAAAAAAGCGCAACTTATTTTCATGAACACCTAAATATAAATTTAGCTGCTGACTCCACAACAATCCTTGAGAGTTGGATTCTATCGGCTGATAAGTTCCACCTACTAAACAAAACCCCGCAAATTCTAAATTATTTGGGTCAAACCAGAAGTATTCTGGAGTGCGAAAGGTGTCTTGATAAATTTGTTTTTTTAATCCTTTATCTACTGCTGCCGTTGAAATTGAGAGCAGTTCTATAATCACATTCGGATATTTACCGTCTTCTTCCCACACAACCCAACTGTTACGGGATTTACGTTCAGTATCCAGTACTACAAAAAAATCTGGGCCGCGAAATTTTTCTTTCTTTAGCCGTCGTGAACTGTAGTAGATGCTAATATTTCCAGCGGCAAAAAAGTCATTACGGTCTCGCCACCACCAATCAATGCACTTCAACAACAGCAGCATTTGCTGCAAATGTAGGTATGTTTCCAAGGGTGGCTCATCACTATATAGATCCCCTGGAGGAAATATTACATCATTTGGCTGTTCAAAGTCTTGAGCAAGGGACATGGTTGCAGGGAGGGTTAAATTTGTTGTTCTAAGCGAACGATCGCGTTATAATCTGGCACACCTTCTAGCGATCGCTTATTTTTATCTAATAGCATATTTCCTTGAAAATCACCTGATTTAATTAGAAGTAGCACTTATCCTCTCCAAACCAGTGTACACATTGAATCGTTCGCCTCGCAGAAATCCTATTAAGGTAATTCCGAATTCTTTGGCTACAGATACTGCCATACTACTAGGAGCAGAAACAGAACAAACAATTGGAACTCCAGCAACTAGAGATTTTTGCAAAATTTCAAAACTAGAGCGTCCGCTGACCATGACAATATGATTATTGAAAGGTAATTCGTCACTCAGTAATGCTGAACCAATCAATTTATCTAATGCATTGTGACGACCAACATCCTCTCGCAAGTTTAATAATTGTCCTTGAGCATTGAAGACAGCGGCAGCGTGTAATCCTCCTGTAGCTGTGAAGATACTTTGAGCAGCCCGGAGTTGAGTTGACAGACTGTAAATAGTTTCATCTGTCACTATCGGGCCAGGAAAAATCTCTGGATATTCCCGTAAATTTAAGGCTTCTAGGCTAGCTTTTCCGCAAACTCCACAGGCACTAGAAGTATAAAAGTGACGCTCTAGAGGCTGTAAATTTGGGATCAAGCCTGCTCGCAGTTCTACATTGACGATGTTGTATTGCTGCTCACCATCGACGCAATAGCTCATGCGCTGGATATCTTCTTTACTGTTAATGACTCCTTCACTGTAGAGGAAACCCGCAGCTAGTTCAAAATCTGCCCCTGGTGTCCGCATTGTGACAGCTACTGTCTTCTTTTGAGGCAACAGGCGAATTTCTAAAGGTTCTTCAGTGGTGAGATAGTCTTGGCGTGATCGCATCTTACCATTTTCCACTACCCAGACAGTAGCTTTGGTTTTGCTTCCAATTCGCGTATTCATTATTTGCAGAAGACAGAATTCCTAAATATTGTAAATATGCTACACTGGACTTTAACCAGTGGATAGCAGATATCAAGCTCACTTACGTTTATCGGTTCAGAAATACTAAGCTGTTCCATATATAACTTGCATAATTAGGGCGGGCAAGATGCCCACCCCACAAGAGTTTTATTTAATTTGATTATGTAATTTAGATGTTTTTTAGCTTAGTGCGATCGCCTAAATTGCAAGCATAAAACTGTCTTTATACTCATCCCAATAATTACACTTTAGCTAGGCTAAAAAGTATTTATTACCAACATTACAATTATGCTTAATATCTCAGCAAATACTGTCACTGATCAAGTAATTACTCTTCCAGAAACCAGAGTTAATCTTGTTGCAACTGTTTCAGAAAAGTTTCAACTTCATCAATGGCAACAAGTTAGTGGGCCTTATTCAGTAATATTTCAAGCACCAGAACAAGCGAAAACCTCAGCTATTTTTAAGAACGCTGGAACATATGTTTTGAGATTTTCTGTAATAGAAGCTGACAAAACTATCACCCATAACGATGTCAAAGTTACAGTTAATCCTAATCCTGTGGTCATTGATAATCAATCATCAGCACTCGATCATCTCAAAGCAATGCCGCGTCCAGTGTTTAAAACTGGGCATACACTGCCACCTTTGACAAGTTGCGCTTGTGGTGTGTCTAAAGAGATGGCTAAGGAATTGGCAGAACATTGGGGCTATGCAATTCACGTACCAGCCAGAGACCAAACATATTTAGCGTATGGCTCTGATTATGGCTACTCTCAAGACGAATTTGTACAATATTTAAAAGCAAATCCAGGTAAGTTTAAACTCTCTTCTGGTTTTGGCCCGCTATACAAGTATTTTAATAACTTTGATGGTAGACATCCAGAGTTACCAATTTTGCCAGCAGCGACATGGTTAAGACATGCTAGCGGGGCTTTTATAGTAGAAAATAATCGCCCAGTTGTTTCTCCTGCTGCACCTAATGAGACTTTTGAAATTATAGGAGATTTCATTGGCAAAAGTTTAGCACTGCTAGAGCAACAGACGGGACAAAAAATAGACGTATTTATTAATATGGGCGAATATGGACTGTGGATGCTCAGCGGTGCCGGAAATACATACCTCAAACAGGAGTCAACAGTTTTAGATCATTTTGCTAGCCTTGGTTATACCGACATTGAAGATTACGCTCAGGTATATGCATACATGTCTTGGAATAAGGCTAGGCAAGAAAAGATTTTAAAGGATAAATTATTTAGTTATTTAAAGAATACCAAAAAGCCTGTATATACATGGTATCAAGAAGGCTATGGTGCGGAGAGAGGACGATGGTCTGGTTGGCAAGAGTGGACTTTTTTGTATGAAAAATTCGTGGTTAATGGTGTTCCTCAAGTATCTGATTACAGCAGTGTAGAAGCTTACTATAACTTTCACAATAGCGGCTTTTTTGGGATACATAGTGGTTCAGAAATACCCAATGATATTTTGACTAATGCCTTGAACGATATTGCAGGTTGCTTGTCATTGGGTCAGAAATATGCTTATCCTTGGGTATCAATAGGATGGGAACAATACCAGGATCAACCAATAGCCGAAAGCGATCGCTTTTTAGGCTTTTTAAAAATGTACTATGCGATCGGTGCGCTAGGCACTGTTTCTGGTTACTTTGTTTGTGATTCTTCAGCATATGCCTCAACTTTGTGGAATACGCTGGTAACTAATGGAGCAGTAGGAACTACTACACCCACCTTAACCTGGCAAATGGCTTTAGCTAGTCATGCACAAGCTTTATTTAGCCATCTAGAAGAATATTTACACGATGGTAATTTATTACCAGGTGAAGGCAAGAGTCCATATCAAGCTTATACACCGATACTTTCTGCTTACGAATTTCCAGCAGAGGGAGAAACACAGGAAATCTTAGCTAATTCCGGCTGGAAAATTCCCGTGAAAACTGCGCGAGTAGTGGCGCGGAAAATCAAAAATCAAGACAGATGGCTAGTTGTCGCCTGGGCTAACACAGGTAGCGATCGCTCAATCCGTGTGACAATAGATCCTCGGCTTGGTATGCTGACTCTCAATGCCAGAAAGTGTGGATCTGTCTATGAGGTCAGTCTGGCGAATGGAAAAACACAAATTAAATTAGTTGATGCTGATGGGATGAACCCCACAGCAGACATGTTTGCATGATGGAGACTGGGGACTGGGGAATGGACAAGAGGACGTGGGGATGCGGAGAAAATTTCTCCCACATCTATTGGTTGATGAGGTAGTGGACTAACACAGCTAAAGTAATGTATTAGATGTAGGTTGGGTTGTAGCAAGATCCCGTAGGGTACGAAGTGAAACCCAACATGGATATAAACTAATTTGTTCCTTACTCATCACCCTACAAAAACTCTCTTCTTCATCTCCCAAAACCTTCTTAATTACCCATCTCCTCTGACAGTACAACTACTTCAATACCAGACAAAGCAGTTAACCGCCTATCATTAGTTAAAAAGGTTTCACAACCACTCAAAATTGCAGTAGCACCGTGAATCGCATCTGGTAATCTCAGACTAGTAATAGCCCGCAATCTCGCAGCTTCAATCAACACATCCCGACTTACCGCAACAACTGACAGCACTTCTGAACTTTGTAAAGCTTGTTGATAAACAGACTGTATTTCTAGATTTCCATCCATCAAAGGTTTAACCAACACCTCTGCTAAAGTCAGTTCACTGGTAAAAGCTCTCAAATTGCCAGCATCGATATTATCGAAAAGCTGATTTAATTCATCAAGAAAATCAGCATAACCTTCTATCGCATAGATAAAAATATTAGTATCTAAATAAACTTTTCCCCCCGAATAGCATTTACAACGACCAAGCATCCCGCTCCCTACTAATAAAATCATCAGCTTCTTGCTGTGTAGCAAAACAGCCTTTACCAGTACCGATAATACTACGTAATGATTGTTTATTTTTCGCTGCCGTCTCCACAATTATAATCACATCAACCTCAGTACCAACAGGTAATTCTGATGATTGAATATTAATGACTCCACCTAGTTTTACAACCGCCTTTTGTCTAATAGCTTGGTTCATCTTTTTATCCCCAATAATCTCTATAATGCTCTAAAAATCCTCTCCTTATATTCCTCGTTCAAAAATCCAAAGCAGAGATCGCGTTTTGCTTCTGCTTCTCAGTGACACTCAAATATCGCTCCAAAGCTGACAAAGTCCGATGCCCTGATATCTCCTGAATATGACGCAACGGTATCCCCACATCACGAGTAGAAATAAATCTATACAAGAACATTGGTCACAAGCTTAACTTGTGACCAATGAGCCTCCAGACACATTAGACAGTCACAGCACACACAACCCGAAGGCCATTGATGTGATCTACGGCGCTGGCACCGCGTTGAGCAGAACGGCAGTATGCAGCAGGACTACTCCACCAACCACCACGCACGATAAAATTTTGCTGCTCATGATTATTGCTCCACATGCTGCCGTCTGTAGTCGCACCTTGGTAACTACTGTGCCAAGCGTCTGCACACCATTCCCGGACATTGCCGTGCATATCGTGCAAGCCAAATGCATTAGGTGGATAACTACCTACTGGTGTGGTTTGTTGTTGATAATTTCCTTTTGGAGCTTGATTATAAATAGTGTGGGAATTATAGTTCGCTAATTCAGCTGTAATCGTTTCTCCAAAGTGAAAAGGTGTGGAAGTGCCAGCCCGACAAGCATATTCCCATTCGGCTTCGCTAGGAAGACGATAGTTACGACCCGTTTTTTGAGAAAGTCTGGCACAAAATTCTAAAGCATTATTTAGAGAGATAGACTCTACAGGATGATTATCTCCTTTAAAATATGACGGTTTAGGGTTGAGGTTGCTTTGAACTTGAGGAAAAGATGTCGCTACTCTTTCCCATTGTTTCTGAGTTATGAGATATCTCCCGATGAAAAAGGGCTGAATCGTGACTTGATGTTGAGGACGTTCATTATCGTTACTACTCTCTTCGTTATTAGCAACACCCATTGTAAAAGTACCACCAGGGATTTTAATCATTTCTAAGCTCACATCATGACCTAAGTTTTCTTTAAAAAACTTGGCTTTCTGAGAATATCGCTTAACTATCACTCCCCTTTTATCTACTTTTACTGTTTCAAACTCAACAGTCCATAACGGCAATTCCGAAGCTTTTGCTTGATTAGGAGGAGTATATTTTGGTTTAGCTACAGAGATAGGTGTGAAGAATTGATTTGCCAAAATCTTATGGGCTACAACTGATGCCACTAAACCTACACTTCCGAAACTAGTGAATCTTAAAAACTCTCTTCTGTTTATTTTACGCAGATTGTTTTCAGGAAGTTGAATATGGTTTTGCTGCTGATTTGGAGATTTGATAATTTCTCTATCTGCAACAAAATATGGATAATTTTGATGAAACATTTTATGCGATCGCTAAATTAATTATTGGAATGCAACGCTGTCGCAGTAGTTAGTAAACTACTGTTTTGAGTTGTTATATTTGCTCTGGAAATTATTCAGTGCCGCAGATTATTTTTATGCAAATTCTGTTCAGTCTTGATTGACTAATTAATCAAGAAGACAGGCAAAATGCACTGATTAGAAGCTAGTTATTAGCTCTAACAATCTGATTTGATTTTTGAAATTATACGTAGAGATGAAATAGGGAACTCTGAACACGGAACGGTCAAACAGGAAACATATGTGTACTGAGTTTTTTCAAAAATCAAATAGGAGTTCTAGTATTACTGAATTTTCTTAACTAGATTAAATCAAGCTCAACTAATTTTAGCCATACTTCTTAAGATATAAAAGGTTGATCTCATGAGATAATTTAGTATAAATTGCTACTTAAAACTACAACACTGAATGTTTGTGACTAAAATTTCAAATGTCAAGACGAAAAGTTACAAATAACAGTTCCTATGTGAAAATGAAGTTGGCGCGATCGCACTTTTTAGCTAGTGTTTTTCGTAATTAATTTCTCAAGCGATCGCTTAGTTTCAATTTCTATAAGTTGTCTGGATCGATATTCAACTCTCGTAGTTTTATTGCTAAGCGTTCAGCACGTTGTTTTTCTTGTTCAGCACGTTGCTTTTCTTGTGCAGATTTTTGCATTTCCTGTAATGCAACTTCTTCTGGTGTAAGTATTAGCTGTGCTTGTGCGGTAAAAAAGCGCAACTTATTTTCATGAACACCTAAATATAAATTTAGCTGCTGACTCCACAACAATCCTTGAGAGTTGGATTCTATCGGCTGATAAGTTCCACCTACTAAACAAAACCCCGCAAATTCTAAATTATTTGGGTCAAACCAGAAGTATTCTGGAGTGCGAAAGGTGTCTTGATAAATTTGTTTTTTTAATCCTTTATCTACTGCTGCCGTTGAAATTGAGAGTAGTTCTATAATCACATTGGGATATTTGCCGTCTTCTTCCCAAACTACCCAACTTTTACGGGGCTTGCGTTCGGTATCCAGCACTATAAAAAAATCTGGGCCACGGAATTTTTCTGTTTTCAGCCGTCGTGAACTGTAATAGATGCTGAGATTGCCGGCTGCAAAAAAGTCATTGCGGTCTCGCCACCACCAATCAATGCATTTCAACAACAGCAGCAATTGCTGCAAATGTAAATAACTTTCCAATTCCGGTTCATCGCTATCTAGATCACCTGGAGGTAATATTACATCATTTGAGAGTTCAAAATCTTGAGCGAGGGACATGGTTGTTAGTTAGTTAAAGGATATTTTTTCTAAACGGACGATCGCGTTATAATCTGGCACACCTTCTAGCGATCGCTTATTTTTATCTAATAACACATTTCCTTCTGGCCAGTGTACTTGTAAGTTGCCTAATTGCATGGGTGCAATATAAACCCGTCCCCGTAACTCGCCCAAATCATTTTTGAGAATTACTTGATCCCCATCTTTTAAACCCAATTGTGCGGCATCTTCTGGATTGATTAATACTGCTTCACGCATTGCTCCGGTAATAGCATCCTTGCGTTCTTGTACCATGCTATTAAACTGTTTACCCCGGCGCGTTGCTAATAAAAAATAGCCCTCTGGCAATTCTATTTCAGGTGGTGATAAAACCCCAAAGTGCGCTTTGCCATCTGGGGTGGGAAAATTCCAACCAAAACATAAATGTGTCCCACCATATTGAAACTGGTCTCCCGCCTGCTGCAAGTGCTGAATACCAGCATATTGTGGAATGACTTGAGCAATTTCTTGGCGGATAGCTGCTGTGTCAGCAAAAGTTAGTTTGTTTGCCAAATCTGGTTTTACCCGCCTTGCCAATTCCATAAACACCTCCCACTCTGGACGCGCCTGTTTGATGCGTGGCCCTGGAATTTCTGGACTAAAAATTACTCGGCGTTCGGTGCTGGTTTCTGTGACTCCCCCTGTAATTTCATAGCGAGTAGTGGCAGGTAATAGTATCACTATATCGGCTGGTTCCACTAGCATTTGGCTAGAGAGAACGATATCCATGTGTACCCGTAGTGGTATTTGCTTCAAGGCACTTGCTACATAATCTGGTTCTGGCAATACTTCTAAAAAGTTACCACCCACAGAAAACAACACATCTAACTGTCCTTGATTTGCTGCATCAATCATTTCTGGGGCTATTAAACCCTTACTTGTCGGTACTTCCAAACCCCACAGTTGACCTAAATTGTCAGCATTTTCTTGATTAATCGGTTTACCACCAGGAAAAACCGTGGCGTAACATCCCATTTCTGCACCACCCTGTACACCGGAGTGGCCGCGAATTGGCATTAAACCGCAACCTTCGCGACCAACAAAACCTTTAGTAAGAGCTAGGTTAATAATACTCCGCACATTATCTTCGCCGTATTCGTGCTGAGTGATGCCCATACTCCATACAAATACGGCTTTGTTGGCTTTTTTGACCATTTTGGCAAAGGCATACATGTCATTGCGAGATGCACCAGAAAGTCGTTCTAATTGTTCCCAAGCTTGGCTGGCCAATGATGCCTTGAGTTCTGCAAAGCCGACGGTATAACGCTCAATAAATGACTTGTCTACCCAATCGTTAGCAATCATCTGCTTGATTGTGCCATTTAAAAATGCGATATCCCCGCCCATGTTCACGAGAAAGAAATCTTCGGCAAACTTGGTACCAAACAAGGCACTTTCCACAATTGAAGGAACCCAATATCGTTCCATTCCTGGCTCACGATAAGTATTAATGACTACAATCTTTGTGCCAGCTTTTTTAGCGTAGTGGAGATACTTAACGGTGACAGGCTGATTGTTGGCAACATTTGAGCCAATGAAAACTAACAGATCAGTACCAATCCAGTCTTTGTAAGAACAAGTGGTAGCCGCTGCACCAAGGGCAGCCTTGAGTCCGGCTGTACTGGGAGAATGGCAGATGCGAGCAGCGTTATCAATATTATTGCATCCCATTGCTCGCACAGCTTTTTGGGTAGCATAGTAAGTTTCGTTGACAGTACCACGACTGGTAATGTAGAAACTGAGGCGATCGCTTGTAGTGCTGTGGATACGGCTAGCAACGATCTCTAAGGCTTGATCCCAGCTAACGCGGCGAAAGCCCCTTTCTCCTCGTTGACGCAGCATCGGATAGGGAAGTCGCCCCAACTCACGTAATTGCGAACTTTTTTGATTTTGCAGTTGGGCAACATCTGCTAGCAGCGCGGGATCAAAAGCTGCCATGGTATTCATCTGCAACAATCGCAGTCGCACATTGCAGAGATGGATGCCATCTAATGTCCAGTCTTTCATGCCGGTTGTTCCCAAAGCGCAACCGTCACAAACACCCTTGTTGAGAATATTCCAAGTATAAAGTAGGCGATCGCGAGACAACCAAATTGCTCGAAAGACCTCCCAAAAGTTGTTGGGATACTGTTCGCCAATGCCAAAGGGCTTCCAACTTGCCCAATGCTGGGGCGTCCAATATTTCTTGGGTTTAGGCAACATAGCCACAACTGAATGAGTAAGTCATACTTCTTCCAGGCTACCGTTTTTTTGGCAACATTTAAGGCTAGACACGCCAGTAGTGGACTGTGAAGGCTAATCTGAAATATTACCAAGAAGACGCAAAGACGCGGGGAAGGGGAGACGCGGAGCGCGACCCTTCTCAAGGTCGAAGCACTGGTCAAAAGCCCCCGAATGCGAGTCGTGGAGGCAAAAAACGTTTTCCTCAATTCCTCCCAGTCCCCTTTAATTGAGAAGCGTTAAACTTCGTTGCAAATTGAGAAGTTAAGCAAAACAACGTGATAATTTTTGATGAGTTAAGACACGGCACAGGATTAACAAAGGAGAACCAAGTGGCAATGGAATCAAATTTATTAACGGGCGCGGGTGCAGCAAATCAAGATTTTAGTGAGTATGTCGCCCACCTACAGCTTCATATGACTCTGCAAGCTCGCAACCTGGTTCCAACCCTGAAGCAGACACAAACAGATAGTCGTCAGCAATTACTCCATCAAACCCAAGCCAATTTTGAAAAGCTAGCTTCTCGGCAAACGCCATAATATACATAAATTTTCATCAAAATTCAACTAAAATAAAGGCAGATGTCTCTGATGAATGCTAATGGCATTCTTAGGATATCTGCTTTTTTTAATTTTTTATTTAAAGTATTGTCACAAATATTGTCACAAAAATCACTCTTTTGGAGCAATAGCAAGCAGCACAAAGCCGTTAATATGATGGCAGCGTTTCCTCTCAAGAGCAGTTAGTTAGGGCTAAATGGCAGCTCGAATCAAAATGACTTCATCACTTCCTCGAAATCTCAGCGTTGTCATCCGACCAGTCCAATATCGGGACTTAGACGGAATTGAGCGCCTAACTCAAGAGTCATTCGCATCTCTGACTCCCAAAGGAGCTAGTTATGCCACACGCCAGATGCAATGGTTACACCGCTGGTATGGACTACTCAAATTTTTGAGTTGGTTTCCTAATCCTCTGCAATACCGCTTCTGTGCGTATGTAGCAGAGCAAGCGCGGATGCTATTAGGGATGATTCAGGTGTCACCGTTTAACCGGACGCACAGCACTTGGCGAATTGATCGAGTGATGCTAGACCGGGCTGTCGATAAGCAAGGAATTGGCTCTCAACTTTTGCGCCATTGCTTTGAATCGATTTTAGAAGCTCGGACTTGGCTTTTGGAAGTTAATGTCAATGACCTAGAGGCGCTAGCGCTATATCGGCAAAATGGATTTCAGCGCCTAGCGGAGATGACTTACTGGGAAATTGAACCAAAATTGCTAGCTGAACTAGCACAGGCAGAGCCAGACTTGCCCAATCTGCTGCCGGTGAGTAATGCTGATGCCCAACTGCTATATCAACTAGATACAGCATCAATGCCACCTTTAGTACGTCAGGTATTTGACCGGAATACGCGCGATTTTAAAACCAGTTTGTTCGGTGTTTTAACGGATGCTGTCAAGCAATGGATGACAAAAACAGAAGTAGTCAGCGGCTACGTGTTTGAACCCCAACGCAAAGCTGCGATCGGTTATTTTCAAGTGCAACTCGATCGCAAGGGGAAAGCACCCCATGTGGCAACGCTCACAGTTCACCCCGCTTACACTTGGTTGTATCCTGAGTTGCTATCTCAACTAGCTCGCATTGCCCAAGATTTTCCTCAGCAAGGAATGCAACTAGCTTCCTCAGATTATCAAGCAGAAAGAGAAGAGTATTTAGAGCAAATTGGGGCACAACGTATCGAACATACGTTAATCATGTCACGCTCAGTGTGGCACAAACTCCGTGAGTCTAAGCTTGTCTCCTTGGAAGGTATTCAGTGGACTGATGTGTTGCAAGGCTTACAACCAGCACGCAAACCAATACCAGGCGGGATGTCATGGGTACAACCAAGTAAGTTACCCTCAGATAGACCAGTGCCCAGCAAACCAGAATCTGTCAACTTTGTCAACAAAAACGGTAGCATAGAAGCATCTTGCCAGCCTGATTCCCCAGATGCACAGCAGGAGAATTAGCGTGAGTGCCCAAGAGCAATCAAAGCGATTTATTTCAGCCTTGGGATTAGATGTCGGTCGCAAGCGAATTGGCGTGGCAGGATGCGATCGCACTGGTTTAATAGCTACTGGAATTACTACAATCGAACGCACATCCTTTGTCCAAGATGTAGAACAAATTAGACAAATAGTTAATGAACGCCAAGTGCATATCTTAGTTGTGGGTTTACCATATTCGATGGATGGCTCTTTGGGATTTCAAGCTCATCAAACCCAAAAATTTACTACACGACTTGCTAAAGCACTACAACTACCTGTGGAATACGTAGATGAGCGATTAACTTCATTTCAAGCAGAACAACTGCTGATAGCTGAAAATCGCTCCCCATCACGCCATAAAGGTTTGATTGACCGCAAGGCAGCGTGTTTAATTTTGCAACAATGGTTAGATACTAAGCGAACTCAATCCCATCTCTCAGTAATAGGGGCTGAGATTGATACCTTTTAACATGATATTCTGAAAACATTACCCAGCAGTTGTATTTACGTATAAAGCTATTTGATTGACAATATTTGTGAATAAGATAGTTAAGCGATAATCGCAATTACTGGTATTTATAAAAGTTCGGCATCCGGCTATGTTCTCCTCCCAATTTCCTGAAGAAAATGATCACGCTCATGAGGGTTCTATCACTTTAAGTGATGACAAAGGGCGATCGCTCGAATGTTATATTGAGCATTCCCTTGAGGTAGATGGGCAAGAATATGTTTTGCTTCTACCTGTAGACTCACCTGTGGAAATTTTTGCTTGGCAAGGTGAGGATGAAGATGAAGAAGCTTTGTTAGTAGAAGATGATGATACTATCGAGCAAATTTTTGGCACAGCTCAAGCTGTATTATCTGAGCGCAACCTGTTACTAAAAAATACAGCTTATGCACTAACGGTTGCAGGCGATTTACCACCAGTTGAAGAGTCCGAACTCTTTACTCTAGAAATCGAAGACGATGAAGCAGATTTAGAACCGGAACAATTACAGCTACTTGCTAGCTTTTACGATAAAGAACAAGAGTATGCTGTTTACACTCCCCTCGATCCCCTGCTGTTTTTCGCTCGGATCTCAAAAACAGGTGAACCAGAATTACTGTCTCCAGAAGAGTTTCGCAAAGTGCAACCTCTGTTAGAGGAACATCTTTTTAATGAAGTTGAATGAAAGGGAACTCTTAAATAATTCGTAATTCGTAATGACGCGACGCTCCTGTGTCGCTCTAAGCGAAGCTATGCCGTAGGCTTTACGCTGACGCTCGTACCTCGCTACCGCTGACGCTCGAGGACTCGCTACCGCTTCGCTAACGCTAACGCTATCGCGGACTCGCTACCGCTGCGAAGCGCGTAATTCGTAATGACGCGACGCTCCTGTGTCGCTCTAAGCGAAGCTATGCCGCAGGCTTTACGCTAACGCTATCGCGGACTCGCTACCGCTACGAAGCGCGTAATTAAGTTTTGTAATGGGGATTTAGTGCAAAGTCACTCTTTGGGTTTCCTCCAATCTGACGGCAGTCTCAACTTTGTAAGACAGACCCCAACACAAAACTTGCCGATTATAGAACCGGGGGACTTAAACCCACGGAACTAGTTAACAGGGAACAGTAATAACTAGTCCACTCACAATATTGTGTGTTTTTCACCTATTTTGTGAGAAAAGGTTTATTTCATAGCACTTGCGGGCGTTAGCAAAGGGCATAACTCAATTGAGGTGCTGAAAATGGCTTATGGAGATTTTACAGTCAATTTAAAAAGTCATTCAGCATTCGCATTGATGAAGAAACTGGTTTATGCGCCAGTGTCAAACCCTTAAGATTCGTGTAAAAATAAGTTGAACAATTTAATATTTGTAGTGCGGGCATCTTGCCCGCGCGAGCAAGATGCTCGCACTACTTATTTTTACTTGATGCCTTACAGCCAAGTGAAAAACTCACAAGTATGATCTAAACAATTATTACATTAATAGAGATAGATAAGATTTTAGGCATTCTATCTTAAAGTGTTCAAGGAAACTGGGGGGATATTCCAGGATTGGGTTCGACTAACTAAACTGTATTGAGTTATGCTCTTTTATCTGGCTCTTTACTTTTAAATGTTAATTATGGCCTGGAAAAATCTCTTACAACCTGACTTGATATTAGAAGGTTCGGTGTTGAACTTGACACCAGATATCATCCGACAATATGGGCTAAAAGGGCTGGTATTGGATGTAGATGAAACCTTAGTACCCTTAAGAGTAGGAATGGCATCTCCAGAACTACGACAGTGGGTAGAGCAAATTCGTCCGTATGTGGTACTGTGCTTGGTGAGTAATAACCTCAGTGAAGCACGGATTGGTGGTATTGCCAGATCGCTTAACCTACCTTATTATTTGGGCGCAGCCAAACCTTCCCGGCGCAAAATCCGGGCAGCACTTCGCACAATGAATCTACCAGTGCATCAAGTAGGCATGGTAGGCGATCGCCTTTTCACCGATGTCTTAGCTGGTAATCGCCTGGGGATGTTTACCATCTTAGTTGAACCCATTATCCACCCAGATGCAATGCTGCGCTCTCATCCCATCCGTAACTTTGAGGTCTGGGTGTCAGAAATCCTGGGGGCCTCTATCAGTCCCAAATCACGGAGGTTTACAAATCTTGATAAGTAGTTTACAAAACTTGTTAAATCGTCAGGAAACGAAAGCTAAAGAAATAATTAAAAAACCTTTGTTGCAACAAAAAATCGGGGATCATAATTATTAATAAGACCGGGTCAGCTAAATAAAGACCCTAGCCGATAACAGATACATATAAAACCGTAGAGCGTCAGCCTTCACTTATAGAGGGACTGGCGCTTTACAATTGACTACTTACAGGAGGCAGAGGGGCAGGGAGCAGGGGGAAAAAATTAGAAGCCAATAAATTTATTTATGCTCAAGGCACAAATATTTATTTCCAGACGCGCAAGCGCAAGAAATAATACCTCTATGTATGGGTTTTTCTCCTCTGCCCCCTGCTCCTTTTCCTCTTCGTTGCCCAATGCCCAAAACAATCGTCGTCAAAATCGGTACCTCTAGCCTGACTCAACCTGAAACGGGACAGCTTGCGCTTTCCACCATTGCCACCTTAGCGGAAACACTTTGTTACTTGAGACACCAAGGACATAAAGTAATTTTGGTTTCTTCTGGTGCTGTGGGGGTTGGTTGTGCGCGATTGGGTTTAACTGAACGTCCCAAAGCGATCGCTTTAAAACAGGCAGTAGCAGCAGTGGGACAAGGTAGATTAATGCGTGTATACGATGATTTATTTACTACCTTGCAGCAACCGATCGCTCAAGTATTATTAACACGTAGCGATTTAGTACAACGCAGCCGTTATCTCAATGTTTACAACACCTTTCGGGAATTACTGAGGCTTGGGGTGATTCCTGTAGTGAATGAAAATGATACAGTAGCCGTAGATGAATTGAAATTTGGTGATAACGATACCCTATCGGCATTAGTTGCCAGCTTGGTAGAAGCAGATTGGCTATTTTTACTCACCGACGTAGATAGATTATACTCAGCCGATCCGCGTTCTGTGCCCGATGCGCGACCGATCGCTTTAGTGAGTAGCATTAAAGAATTGGCAGTGCAAGTACAAACAGGTTCCCAAGGTTCTCAATGGGGTACTGGGGGGATGGTGACAAAAATCTCAGCGGCGAGAATTGCCGTTGCGGCTGGTGTGCGTACCGTCATTACCGAAGGCAAATTTCCGCGAAATATAGAGAAAATTCTCCAAGGAGAACCAATAGGTACTCACTTTGAACCACAACCAGAACCAACTTCTGCCCGCAAACGTTGGATAGCTTACGGACATGTCCCAGCAGGTAAATTATATCTAGATGCGGGTGCGATCGCGGCAATTTCGCAAGCAGGCAAATCGTTATTAGCTGCTGGAATTAAAACCGTAGAAGGCGAGTTTGATGTCCAAGAAGCCGTGCAACTGTGTGATATTAACGGCGAAGAAATTGCAAGAGGATTAGTCAATTACAACAGCGATGAACTAAAAAAAATTCGTGGAAAACACTCACGCGAGATTCCGGCAATTTTAGGTTATATCGGTGCGGAAACTGTAATTCACAGGGATAATTTAGTTCTGACTTAGGATAAAAACAAGATTAACTTGGTGATTCTTATGACTCAAGCTTTAGAAAATACTATTGATTTACCAGAAGAACAGCGCTTCTTGAGACGTGGTTTAAGTTGGGAACAGTTCAAAGCCATTCAAGCCAGTTTTGCAAATGTGCCTGGGGTGAGGTTGTTTTATTGTGAAGGAATATTAGAAATTGTGAGTATTGGTAAGCCTCATGAGGCGATTAAGTGTTTAATGGCTGGACTGCTGATTACTTATTTTGAAGTCAAGGGGATTGAATTTTTCCCTAGTGGGAGTTTTACCCAAGCTATTCCTAAGATAGTAGAGTATCAAGCAGACCTATCTTATTGTTTTGGAAAAGATAAATCTGTACCAGACTTGTGCATTGAAGTAGTGATTACTAGCGGTAGTCCGATTAAGCTTCAGAAGTATAAGTTAATGGGAGTTCAGGAAGTTTGGTTTTGGGAAGATGGCACATTTAAGATTTACTGCTTACGAGAACAAGAATATGAGAAAGTTGTGGCTAGCGAGTTATTAACAGAATTAGATTTATCTTTGCTTAATGGTTGTCTTTTGTTGTCGTCTCCGTTGGAGGCTGTCAGAGAGTTTCGCCAGCACCTCGGCTAGGAGTGGGGAAGAAATATTTTGGCGTTGCTGATTGAGATGTGATTTTTTCACGCAGAGGCGCAGAGGCGCAGAGAATGCTAAGTTTATAGTTCTGTCAGCGCTATGGCACCCCACAGTGGGGCATCATCTTTTAACATTGCAGGGACGATTTCAAAATCAATTTCTGGTAAGGCTGTTTCTCGCGCTATTTGTTGTATTAAATCCCAGAAATCTTCTCCCGATTTCATTACGCTTCCCCCCATCACAAAACGCTGTGGGTTAATCAAGTTCGCTACATTCCCAATCGCTACTCCTAACCCCCAAGCACCCCGATGCAAAACTTCCCTAGCTAAATCATCCCCAGCTGATGCAGCCTCGCTAACTAACTGCCCCGTCAACAACTCTAAGTTATCCCCTACCAAACCCCTCAAAATCTCTCTTCCTTGGCTTGTTGGTGGTTCGTTTTCCAAAATTTCCCTCAAATTCTGCGCCATGTACGGCCCCGACACCAAACGTTCCACACATCCCCGCTTCCCACACAAGCATACAGGCCCTGAAGGATCTACAACCATGTGTCCAATTTCACCAGCCATGCCGCCTGCACCCCGCCAAGGTTTACCGTTGAGTATCCAGCCACCACCCACACCAGTGCTGACAGTGATATAGAACAGACTATCGTATCCCTGACCAGCACCAAAGCGATGTTCGCCCAATGCAGCCACATTGGCATCATTATCTACACAAACAGGAACACCAAACTCCTGCTGCAAGAGGTCTTTGAGGGCAAAATTTTCCCACCCTGCTACATGATGAGACAGTCGCACCGTCCCCGTAGAAGCATCCACTGGCCCACCAAAACTGATACCAATAGCACTGGGTTTTGTACCTTGCAGTAGAGAGTGGATGAGCGATCGCATTATATCCAAATCAGTACCAGCGTTGGCATTCGCTGGTGACAGACGACGTTCATAACGTAACCACTCTCTAGAACCAACATTTACTAACGCTGCCGCTAATTTAGTTCCACCAAAATCGAGAGCTAAAATTAATTCCATGAAAAAGGGAGTGGGGAGTAGGGTAAGAAACTTTATCAAGAATTCACTGACCTTTCCCTAAGTCAATAACTTTATTAACAAATTGTTGTAGACGTTCATAATGTGAACCTTTCCAGTAAATCTGAGTACAATCTTGGCAACGATGAAATTCATCAACTTGCGATCGCACAGTTTCTGGAAGTTCATCTTCCCCTGCCTTCCCTGCTCCCCCAGCTTTTTTACTCCCTCATCCCTCAACACCCAGTAACAATTTGTGACAACTGAGAAAAATTATTTATTATATTGGAAATATCAATACTGGTTTTTGGTTAGCTTTTACTACCGCTAAACACTGGGCTTGCAGTATCTCAGAAACTGTACTAAAAGTCATAAGGATTATCAAAAACTTGCATTTGTTATTGACTTCAGTTACAGTCAGGACATATATCGAAAGCTAAATCCTGATGTGGTTTTCGGTAGATAAAGTCACCTAAAAGAGTAAAATCAGGCTTGTAAGTGCTAATCTTAGGTGACGTGTCATCTTAATGATAAATTGCGATCGCATCGAGTAAATTTTAAACCACAGATCCCCAATTCAATATTATTTTTTCTAAATTTATTGAGAAAAATTATCAACATGAGCAAAGATTTAAACAAGATTTTACTTCGAGTAGTGTTTTTGATTGTGATATGGACTACATTGATGTTCTGCTTCAGGCGATCGCCAATAGTGCAATATGTCTAGTTATCAAGAGATTTGAGTTTTTGTAAGCAATGAATTACGAACAAACACTAGATATAAATTGATACGAAACAAAATATTTTAAAGTTGTTTATCCTAATTGTGGAAAATTTATTATCCGGAAAGACATTAATAATAAACGATGTTATAAAGTGGCTACTTGATTTTCACTAGGAAATGCAAATCGTTCTTCTTTAGCTCTTTGAGTCAAAGATATTGTAGCTGAAAATACAATCATTCATGTTTCATACCCTTTGTCCATAAAGTTAGTTGATGAGTAAAGTTAGATGAATAGTTTCTTTTGTGCTGATGATTCACGGAAAACAGGAGAAGATTTGATTGGTAGCGCCACCAATTATCAAACTTATATTTTAGTTGAGTGTCCTCCGCCTTGGACAGCAGAAGCATTTAATTCTAAATGGGTACCAAAAAACTTGAAAATTTTGGTGGAGGAAGTACAGCGTGCAAAATTACCAATTAGATTCCTCTTAATTGCTAACGATTCATCGCACAAAGTTAATTACACGACTCTTTTGATTTATCAAAAGCAAGAGGGTTTGAATAATGGCTACCTTAAACAAGAGTTTAAATTAGAAAATATTGAGCAAGTAGCTGCGGTTGTGCAAAAGTGGTTATGGGGTTTAACTCCTAACTATGAAGTAGAAACTAGTGCCACCAGAGATATTTTAGTATGTACCCACGGTAGCCATGACAAATGCTGTGCTAGATATGGCAACCCCTTTTACTTCCATGCTACATCTACCATTGCAGATTTGTACTTGGATGATGTGCGGGTGTGGAAATCAACCCACTTTGGCGGACATCGATTTGCACCAACAATCATAGACCTACCAGAAGGCAGATACTATGGTCGATTAGACCAAGATGATTTCAAATCAATCTTGACGCGTACTGGTGATATTCAAATATTAAATAAAGTCTATCGAGGCTGGGGAGTTTTGCCTCCAGCAATGCAAATTTTAGAGAGAGAATTAATCCTGCGTCATGGATGGGATTGGTTCAATTGCAAAGTTGTAGGGAAAATATTAGAGCAAAGTTTAGACAATAATGCAATGCGAGCCGAGCTAACATTGGAAAAACCTTGTGGTTCTATTTATACGTATCAAGCTAAACTTATTAAAGATGAAAAAAACACTCAAGAAATCAGGAGTTCTTGTAATACTACACAAAAATCAGTAATTATTAAATATACTGTAGCTAGTCTTTGGTTGACCTCAAGTAAAGTAATCACATATAGTGCATGAAGCTATATGTCTATTCCAGAAACCCACTCCCTATTGCTAGAACAAATAGAAAAACATTATATAGCTTAGCGATCGCCTTTCTGACACAATTACTAGAAATGCGATCGCCATAAGTAAAACTCTCCAGAAAATTAAGCCATATTTAGCACTTTCCTAAGCAGCACTTGGTCTTCTAGCTTGGCTTTTAAACGTCCATTTTCGACATCTCGAATCCAGCTTTGACTTTTACCTGTGAGTTTTGCCAACTCTCTTTGGGAGAGATTCAAGTTTTTTCGTGCTTCTAGAATCTGTTCACCCAATAAGTCACTTGTGATTTTGATTTTTTTTCTAGCTTTAGTAGTTCGCCGTTGCTTTTTCTGCGAATCTGAAGTTTGCTGTTCCCATTCTGGCGGCAGTTCAAACGCCAAAATCCGCGCATTCATCAGCAAATTCCACTTACCACGGGGGCCTGTATCCGTCAGACGGATTTCCCCACAACCATCATTAGTCCAAAATTCTAGTGCTTCGTCTGGATCTTCGGGTAAATCAACTAGTTTCGCCCACAAAGGTTGAATTTCCAATGGGTAAGTCAATGGGTCAAAAATAGGTTTCATTCCATAGTGGTTGAGAACTTCCAAATCGCTTTCAAAAGTTCGCAATAACCGCTTACGTTCATCTCTTTGTCTGCAAGCCAAGGTGACTTTTTCCTCACCGTAAGCAACGCGTAGCAAGGTAGGTACAGTGATGCGTTGTTCCTTACCCATTTTGGTTTTAAACAGCAACCATAACATCAATCTCACCGTACCTTCATGTTGCTGCCAAATACTCATGACTGTAGTCAACAGCGTTCTTGGGAGAGTGCCGTATTGGTAGAATGCTGTCCGTTCTTTACATGCTTGTTTATTGAGAAAATACTGTGCCCATATGCCTGCTTTGACTTTAAAAGTTAGTCCTACAAGATATTTACATCCGAGAGCATCTTCTTGAAAGTGATGCTGAATGTCTACCAAGTGCCACAAACGGCTTGTTGTAACCGAGAAGCCATTGACACGGCCCTGTTGAGGCCAATCAATGGAAATAATCAGCGAACAAGCTTGCTGTACGATGTTTTTCATTAAAGCCAGCTTAGCTGTTTTGCTCAGGTCTTTGCGTTTCTCTAGTCCTAGATACTTTTCAATTTGTCGCTCATCGATCGCAAATTCTTGTTCCCAAGGCTGATCTAAGGCTGTAGCATAAGCAGCAAAAATCAAATGGATGCAAGTAGCTCTAATATCAAGTTCCTCAATTGCTGCTAAATCTGTGGCCCGATTGTTCACTTGCAATGGATCTTGAATGTGAAAAGCGATCGCGCCTCGGCCTTGGTTAACTTGTCGGGAATAACACAAGTATCCGTCTTCGTCGGTTTCCCAATGTAGCGATGTGCGTTGTGCCAGTACATTACAAGCTTCCCAGATAGCGATCGCCGAAGCAAACGGATTATTCTTGCCATTGGAAAATAAATCTGGGCTGGTAACATCCCTCGGTTCAACTTTGCATCTTCCCTTTTTTGCCTGCCAAGGTATGGGTGACTTAGTTGGACAAGCGATTACACATTGCGGTTCTGGATGATAACCCTCACAATTGTTACAAAGACAAGGATCAATCCAATATTCGTTGTCCTCAATTTTGATGGCACCCGTGGGACATTGGGGACGGCAATTGTCACATCCAACGCAACTGTTGTTAGGAATTGTATAAGGCATATGGCTCTTTTCCCACTTTAATCGTTGAGATGTCTGGCTCAAGTCTCCCCTGGATGTGTCCTCTTTATTCATTAGCTTTTGTGCATCGAATATTGCATGAGTCATTAGTTATTTGTTAACTAATGACAATTTACATATGCAACTCCAACGCACATTAGCTTCACTCACAACCAAATCATCTTTTAGGTAAGAAGAGATTTTTCTTACCTGACTCACCACCCACACCTATATTCTGACTTCGCATCCAAATTGAAAGCTATTTCAGGCTTTCAAACTGAGCCTAATATTACTTCTTTATTAACTATACATTTCATAAATAGTTTAATTAGTTTGTTCATAATGAGCTTGGAAATATTTCTTAATATTTGTCTAGATAGTTACCTTTTAGCCATTTAAATTTGACCGCGAAAACTTACCCAAAGTATTTTCGGGAAACATATAAACCTATTACACATAGTCTTTATTTGATTTATTAATAATTTTAATATTTAAGCTCAAGTAATATTCTGCCATGAAAGTTACATTTTTTTATAAGTTAGCTCAGTTTTATTAGTGAAATCAGTTCAGAGACAGTAAAGACAGTATTTACTTTACCATCATCTCTCAAATATTTAAATACAAGATAAATTGATAATTATTGACTTACAAAATACATATTGCATAGATGTGGATGTAACTAATAAACATATGGTTTTGTATACATAAATACTGTTTAGTATTCAGCTTTTTGTATCAAGGTCGAAATATTTGAAAAATAATCTCATTAGTTGGGGAGTGAGGGGGATGAGGGAGATGAGGGGGAGAAATAACAAACACCAATTTCCACTCCCGGAGGGAGCGGGGATTAGGGGTTCCCCAGTCCCATTCTTAGAATTGCTAATTACTTTCATCTACATAGTTGAAAACTAAAACATCTGCCAAATTGTGTAGTGAATTATCAAAATTTGATGAGAGAAAAAGCAAGTTTTTAACATCAAAAATAGAAAATATTAAGTTACTATGATGATCAAAGTACAAACAGATTGCTAGGCAAACTTGCCGAGGGTTTATTCATGGCACAACTAACAGGATTGACATTTGGTGGTAAAACTTGGACACCTAAATTTGCTCAGGTAATTGACAAAGATAAATGTATTGGCTGTGGCAGATGCGTAAAAGTATGTGGGTATAATGTGCTGGATTTAAAAGCACTCAACGAAGAAGGGGAATTTGTGGAAGATGAGGATGATGAAGAAATCGAACGCAAAGTAATGACAGTTGCTTATCCAGACAACTGTATTGGTTGCGAAGCTTGTTCACGGATTTGTCCCAAGAATTGCTATACCCATGTTGCATTAAACAATTAAGATTGTTTAGAGAGGGTAAAAATTATTGTTCGTTCAAGGAGGCACTGTTGATAAAAGGCACAAATGTGCTAAGCAAGGTAGCTAGAGGGGGAGAATGAATACGTAATAGAACTTAGCGAAAAGTTCACCGTAAACAAATCTGTAAATCGCAAATTGTTAATTATTAACAAATTCATACTTGCTATTGATATAGCCTAAACAATATTAGGATTAACAGTGTCCTTTGCGAACAATTAGCTTTTCTGCAAGCAGAAGGCTTGTTTGTCATCGAAACTAAAATATATTTGATATTTTTTGGGGGATAGATGTGAAAAGATCTGGAATTTTCCCCCATTTTTTATTCAGTGCAAGATAGAAAGAAAAAGGGACTGGGGATTAAAAACTAGGGACTAGGAAGATCAGGGAAGAGTTTTCCCAATCCCCAGTACCCAGTACCCAACTTACAAAGCAGGTAGCATATATGCAACAAATTCCTGTTTCACTATGGACTCTGGTCGCTGGGATAGCAGTCACAGCAATCAGTATATGGATTGGTTACAATCACACTCTCCTGCCAGTAGAAGCATCGCTGCAAGCGCCTTTGGTAGACGGCTTTTTCAACGTGATGTTTACCATTGCGATCGCTCTATTTCTCGTGGTAGAAGGAACCATTGTGATCTTTTTGATTAAGTATCGTCATCGTCCGGGTGACGATACCGATGGTGTACCAGTAGAAGGTAACGTTCCTTTAGAAATCTTTTGGACAGCCATCCCCACACTGATTGTTCTTGGTTTGGGCATCTACAGCGTAGATGTGTTTAATCAAATGGGAGGCTTTGAACCGGCAGGGCATCCCCATTCTGCCGCTCATGTGGCTCATATGTCGGGCAGTGCGATCGCTGCTACCCTAGATGATGGCTCTACACCTACCACAGCCCCAGTAATTGGTATTGGTGCATCTCCGCAAACGCTCAATAAACCAGCTGACTTAGTTGTCAATGTTAAAGGCATACAGTTTGCTTGGTTATTTGACTATCCAGACAGTGGCGTTTCCTCTGGAGAACTGCACATACCCGTTGGTGCTGATGTGCAACTCAACCTTTCTGCACAAGATGTGATTCATTCATTCTGGGTACCACAATTTCGCCTGAAGCAAGATGCCTTACCAGGTATCCCTACGGAACTACGCTTTGTTGCCACCAAACCAGGTACATATCCCGTAGTTTGTGCCGAACTATGCGGTGGTTATCACGGTTCTATGAGGACACAAGTAGTAGTCCACACACCAGAAGAGTTTGACAGTTGGCTAAGCGAAAACCAGATTGCTCAAAAAGACCTACATCAAACTGTTGCAGTGAAACCAGCTAACTTATCCACATCAGAGTTTTTAGCCCCCCATGTCCATAACATGGGCGTGAGTGCAGAAACTATTGAGTCATTAGTCATTGGTCATTAGTCATTGGTCATTGGCAACTAACAAAGAACAAACATATGACACAGGTAGAATTTCCACGAAATACACCACCAGAGGAACATAAACCTCAAGCGGCGGTTGCCCACACCTCGCACCCGAAGGCGTGGAAATGGTACGACTACTTTACATTTAATATTGATCACAAGGTTATTGGTATTCAATACCTCGTGACGGCGTTTGTGTTCTATCTCATCGGTGGACTGATGGCTATGGCCATCCGTGCCGAACTAGCAACACCAGATGCAGATTTCCTTGATCCGAATCTGTATAACGCCTTCATGACCAATCACGGGACAATCATGATTTTCTTATGGATTGTTCCTAGTGCGATTGGGGGGTTTGGTAACTTTTTAGTACCGTTGATGGTGGGGGCTAGGGATATGGCCTTCCCGAAGCTGAATGCGATCGCTTTTTGGCTCAACCCACCAGCAGGTGCGTTACTATTAGCTAGTTTTATCTTCGGTGGTTCCCAATCAGGTTGGACAGCTTACCCACCTTTGAGCCTGGTGACAGCACCCATCGCTCAAACAATGTGGATATTAGCGATCGTTTTGGTGGGAACTTCCTCAATTTTGGGTTCGCTGAACTTCGTAATCACGATCCTGATGATGAAGGTTCCGAGTATGAAGTGGGATCAACTGCCCTTATTTTGCTGGGCAATTTTGGCAACTTCAGTTCTCGCACTGCTTTCCACCCCGGTATTAGCGGCTGGTTTAATACTGCTGTTGTTTGACCTCAACTTTGGTACATCCTTCTTTAAACCAGATGCAGGCGGTAACGTCGTTATTTACCAACACTTATTCTGGTTCTACTCCCACCCGGCAGTATATTTGATGATTCTGCCCATCTTCGGCATTATGTCCGAGGTGATTCCCGTCCATGCCCGTAAGCCAATCTTTGGGTATAAAGCGATCGCTTATTCGAGTTTGGCAATCTGCGTGGTCGGTTTATTCGTCTGGGTACACCACATGTTTACCAGTGGTACACCCGGCTGGATGCGGATGTTCTTTACCATCTCGACCCTGATCGTTGCCGTTCCCACTGGCGTGAAGATTTTTGGCTGGGTTGCTACCCTCTGGGGTGGAAAAATTCGCTTCACCAGTGCCATGCTTTTCGCTATTGGTTTGCTGTCGATGTTTGTGATGGGCGGCTTAAGTGGCGTCACAATGGGGACAGCACCCTTTGATGTGCATGTTCACGACACATATTATGTAGTGGCACACTTCCACTACGTTCTGTTTGGTGGTTCCGTGTTTGGCATTTACGCCGGTATTTATCACTGGTTCCCCAAAATGACAGGTCGGATGTTGAATGAAACTTGGGGTCGTATTCACTTTGTCCTCACCTTCATCGGCACGAATTTGACCTTCCTACCCATGCACGAATTGGGTTTACAAGGAATGCCGCGACGTGTGGCAATGTACGATCCTCAATTTATTGACCTCAATCAGCTTTGTACCGTTGGTTCATTCATCTTGGGACTATCGGTAATTCCCTTTATGATTAACCTGATTTGGTCTTGGAGTAAAGGCAAGCCAGCAGGTGATAATCCTTGGAGAGCTTTGACCTTAGAATGGACAACCAGTTCACCACCCCTCATTGAAAACTGGGAAGTCTTACCCGTCGTCACTCACGGCCCTTACGACTACGGTCATAGTAACGGTGCAGAAATTCCATCAGCTGCCGCACCGGAAGTTAGTGCTTAGTTAGAAAGACTTTGATTTTGTGGGGTGGGCATCTTGACCACCTCAAACTAGGACAGGTGAGACACTCATCCCACAAGAAAATAAATAGGACTGCCCTACGCTTGACCCTTGAGGGTAAATAATATGACCATAGCTACGACTAGTACAGAACATCACGAAGAACATCACCCAGATTTACGCGTCTGGGGGCTGTTGACATTCCTTATCTCTGAATCGTTGATGTTTGGGGGATTTTTTGCCACCTATTTGTTTTTTCGAGGCACTACAGAAGTTTGGCCACCAGAAGGTACGGAAGTAGAACTGTTGTTGCCAACAATCAACACCATCATTCTTGTATCAAGTAGTTTCGTGATTCATTTCGGTGATGCAGCGATTAAAAAGAATGATGTCAAAGGAATGCGGCTGTGGTATATCGTTACTGCCATCATGGGCGCAGTCTTTTTGTTGGGGCAAGCCTACGAGTATATGACGTTGGGATATGGCTTAACTACCAACATCTTTGCTAACTGCTTCTATATCATGACTGGGTTCCACGGTTTGCACGTCTTCGTGGGACTGTTATTAATTTTAGGTGTGTTGTGGCGATCGCGTCGTCCCGGTCACTACTCTGCGACCAAGCACACAGGCATCGAAATGGCAGAAATTTACTGGCACTTCGTAGACATCATCTGGATAGTTCTATTTACCTTGGTGTACATTTTGACCTTGTTTTAGAAACTGGGGAGTGGGGAGTAGGGAGTGGGGAGTGGGGAATTGGAGTACTGAGTGAGTGTTTGTTATTTCTTCCCCTGCCCCCTCATCTCCCCCATCCCCCGGTTGGTGAGTTTCGGCTACGCTCAACTACCGCGTACCCTTCTCCTTTGGAGACGCTAACGCGAACGGGATCTTGCTACGCGTAGCGTCTCCGACAGGAGAAGTCGAACCACATCCCCCTCATCTCCCCTACTCCCTACTCCCTACTCCCCACTCCCATCCATCATGCAAGTTGACACAAACCGATTCTCATGGTTTCAGGTTCCTGAAGAAATTAAAAAATTACTAATTTTGGCAGCACAAAGTTGGGAAAATACTACTGAATCTGAAAAATACATTCAACAAGCTTTAGCTAAAGCTGGGGAAAATCTAGAGATTTTGGTATCAGCTTATAGATTTTTTTATTATAAAAATAATTATCCACTAGCGCTACAAACAGCAGCTAAAATAATAGATAAAATTAAAGAAGCAGAACATTTTCCTGATGATTGGGAACAACTCAAGCCAATATTAATTAAACGGCGAGAAGAATCTCAAATTAGGTTGTACTTAAATGCTTATGCTGCTTCTGGATTGGTATTAGCCAAGTTAGGAAAAATCGAACAAGCTAAAGAAATAAGCTCCAGAATCAAAGATATTGATCAAAAGAATAATTTTGGAGCCGGAGTTCTGTTAGATGTTTTGACACGTCCACCAGAAGATGATTAGTTAACAATTAACAGTCAACAATCAACACTCATGAATAGTTTCTCTTTCTATCATCCTCTCTCAGCTGCATCTAGCCTTCCTAGTAATCCCCTTCCTGCTACTGTTCCTCTAAATCCTGTAATAATTCCCAATAATGATAATATTGGTTCTCTCTATCCTGCACCAGTATTTCTATTACCACAATCGTCGCAATTGTCAATTTAAAGGCTATGAAAGGTAGAGATTGGCTGGTAGCTGAGGACGGCAAATATCAAGTTTGTAAATCTGTTAGAGAATGGGATTTATTGCGTGATAATTATCGTCTTTATCGGTTTCTCACTGAAGTAGAAGATGTTCTCAACAGTGTGGAAGAAGAATCTAGTTGTCTACCAGAAATTAGGATGTTGGTAAGACGCTTGATTGTCAATTCCTACTGGGTGCGGAGTCAATATTTACAGCCTTCTCCCACAACGGGAACCTCTGTTGTACTTCTATATGATGAGTTAGGTTTTCCATTAACAGTACAAACAGTAACTTTTGCTCCAGGTACTATTTCTACGATTCATAATCATGGAACTTGGGGAGTAGTTGCAGTGTTAAAAGGTCAGGAAAAAAACACCTTTTGGCAGCGGACTAATAGCACAGAATTTCAAGATAAAATTGAACCGACGGGAGATATAATTTTATCTGCTGGAGATATTGTCAGTTTTGCTCCTGGTGCAATTCACAGCGTCCAAGCTGTGGGTGATGAACCAACTGTTACCTTTAATGTTTATGGCGAAACCGATCCCAAAGAAAGGTTTGAATTTGACACAATTAAGCATAGTGCTAAAAAGTTTTAACCCTATGCTTACAAAATTTTTCAACTGCGTAAACTCCAAAACCCAAATCTCTGTAAAGATGCGCTTTTGAAGCATCTCTACATTAGTCGTAATTACGAATTACCAGGATGTTTGTAAAGCCATTAGAAATCGCGCGCCAGTTGCTACCCTGTGGGAAGCCACCCTCCGGGCGTCTACAAGTCGGCAAAGCCGACAACACTTGCTTCAACGCTCTTAACCCGCGCAACGCAGTGTTTCCCCAACGCACTGGCTTGGCTACACAAACAAAACCCACCTCTGTGGGTTTGAAAGATATAATTTTTGGTTAGTCCACGGAGGTGGACTTCGCTTGTGTAGTAGCGAATTCTATTCGCCCAAAACTTTTAAATCATCCTCTTAATTACGAATTACGAATTACGAATTACGAATTACTAAGGAGGTAGTTGAATGGCTAGAGTAATTTTTTATGAAAAACCCGGCTGTAAAAATGGTACTAGACAAAAAGTTTTGCTTACAGCTGCTGGTCATGAAGTGGTAGCCTACAGCCTATTAACAGAACCTTGGACAGCGGAACGTTTACGCTCATTTTTTGGCGATCGCTCCGTGTCCGAATGGTTTAATCGTTCAGCCCCAAGGGTAAAATCTGGTGAGATAGTACCTGAAAATATCGATGCCGAAACTGCGTTAATTCTGATGCTCAAAGAACCATTGTTAATCCGCCGTCCTTTGCTGCAAGTAGGCGATCGCCGCGAGGTAGGTTTCGATGTCGAAAAAATCGACGCTTGGATAGGCTTAAAACCTGTAGACGAATCCTTCCAAGCAATGAGCGAAAACCTGATAAATCAAGATTTACAAAGCTGCGCTCATGGTCATAATCATCACCACGATGGGCAAGGGAAGTGTAAGCATTAGTAGAGAAATGATGGGGATGAGGGAGAATAATTAATACAATTCCCCATTCCCAATTCCCCATTCCCTAACGCACACTTACAGTTTCCAGTGTCAAATCTTGAAACATGGGAGTGCTGAGGTAACGTTCGCCAAAGGAAGGTTGAATCATCACGATGAGGCGATCGGCGTTTTCTGGTCGTTTGCCTACTTGAATGGCGGCACACAAGGCAGCACCAGAGGAGATACCAGATAATAGTCCTTCTTCTTTAGCTAGACGCCGTCCGTAGACCATTGCTTGTTCATCGCTGACTCTAATCACTTCATCAACTAATTCCAGTTTCAGTACGTCTGGGATGAATCCAGCCCCAATACCTTGAATTTTATGTGGCCCGGCTTCACCTCCAGACAATACTGGACTGTTGCTGGGTTCAACTGCGATCGCTTGAAGACTCTGCTTACGGCTTTTGAGGACTTCTGCAATCCCTGTAATCGTCCCACCAGTACCTACCCCAGCAATCACGATATCTACTTGCCCATCTGTATCTGTCCAAATTTCTTCGGCGGTAGTTTCGCGGTGAATTTTGGGATTAGCTGGGTTGCGGAATTGTTGCAGCATCAGAGCATTTGGAGTGTTAGCAACAATTTCCTCGGCTTTGCGAATTGCGCCGCGCATCCCCTCAGGGCCAGGTGTCAATTCTAAAGTTGCACCATATGCTTTGAGCATTGCTCGCCTTTCTTGGCTCATGGTTTCTGGCATGGTCAAAATTAAACGGTAGCCACGCGCCGCTGCTACCATCGCTAGAGCAATGCCTGTGTTACCTGAGGTAGGCTCTACTAAAATCGTTTTGCCAGGTGAGATTACACCTTCTGCTTCTGCTGAGAGTACCATGCTTAGCCCTATTCGGTCTTTTACCGAAGCTGCCGGATTCATACCCTCTAGTTTGACAACTATCCTCGCCACTACTCCCTCAGCTTGGGGAATTTTATTTAGTTGAACTAAAGGAGTTCGTCCAATAAGTTCTGTTACATCTTTAGCAATCTGCATTAATTAACTCCTAAAATTTCAACTCTGTAGTGCAAGGTATTTACTTATAAGAATAAGTTTATATCTATAAGGAATCTAACTTAATTCATGAAGTTATTTGTGTAGGCAGTTCCGTAGGCTGCAACTTTGCTCAGCCCAAGTAACTTCGTTCAGCTTACCTCATAACTTGCACATTTTATAGGCCTTATATAGCAAAGCTTTAAGGCTACTGAGAGAAATGTGCTAATTTTATTCATTGTTAGCGGCGAAAAAACGCAGCTAGTCATGTGCTTGCATTTCACAGTAAAAATCACGAAAACGTACAAAAATTGTAATAAAAATTACGCAATTATTTGTTGTTCTTTTTCAGTCCATTAAAAATGGAATTTTGCTATTTCTAGCCCCTAGCCTCTAACCTCAACGAAATATACCTGACTAAGATGAGAAACGCTATATTTGGCGAGTGTTTTACTTTTGCCTGCATATAATAATTCTAAAAACAAACTCAGGTATGTGCAAAAATTTTAACCTTAGTTTTAAGATTCTTTTGCATGTCTGGAAAATTAGATATTTTTGATAATATTTAATTGTGTTTTGACATTCTTTGGTCTATCTTTACGAGAAGAGAGCAACAGATTTTTTTGAGTACAAAATTTGCTGAAAAATTAGCGCCAATAAACTGCCTCAAATTAATAGTCCAAAGTGCTTTGAGGCTGAGTACATCAATTCCAGAACCCTAAATCTTAAATACTAGTCCCTCGTCTCAAAAATACTAGTACCTATACCCCAAATAATTTCTAGAAAACTTATCTAGTGAACATTATAGGCTTTGAGTACTGCCGTAATATATTTAATAATCTTAATCGGATTGAGATAAACTGTTTTGTAGAGAGGCAACTGATATAAACATTATAGGATTTACGCAGAGATTCCCCTCTACCCCCCAAAATTCTAAGGCGAAAGCTGAATGAACTAGGGGGGACTTCTTAATCCTTACTTTTTCAATTGTTGTCAGTGGTCATACTAATTCGTAATGACGCTCCTACCTCGCTCTAAGCGAAGCTATGCCGTAGGCTTTACGCTAACGTAATGCGTAATTCGTAATGATGCTCGATGCTTGTGAACTCGTGCTTTGCTACGGTAACGTAATACGTAATGAAGAAAGCTACAGATAGCTTTCTTTTGAATAATTAGTATCAGTGGTAATCATCAAAAATAACTGCTGATCAATAAGATACAAAACTTGTTTCAAAAATTGTCGTAAGCATCTACTTAGATAAAAAGCAAAACATATTTTCTTACTGGGTGCATACTACCTAGCAAGGGAGAGTCAAGATGAAAGCCAGAATTTTCAATGTTTTTGCTGTTTGTTTAGTTACTTTAGTAGTGCTTTCTCCGGGGCTAGTAGTAATTGGTGTAGTTTGGGAGCGACATACAGAATTAATAAAATCCCAAAACTTAGCCAATGAAATTAGGAGAACTAAGGAAAGCGATCGCATTTTGACTTTCCCAGAAACGGGTGTATCTGACTCTCAATATCATCAGGCTAGCATACCCCCCTCTGAGCGTAATGTGATTGACCAATTATTGACTGTTACTGAGCAATATAAACTCGTCACCATCCTCCAATGGTTTTTCTTGTTAATCCCTATTGGTGTTGGAGTAGGGGTTATTTTTTACGATAGATATCTTGTTTATCGAACTGCTGTTTTAAAAGAACAAGTAGAAATGTTGGAAAGGCTGTGGCGACAAAGTATTGAGCAGTAACAAATTTCAAATATATTCATCTAAAAAAACAGAAACACCATGACAGAAGAACGCCAACACCTGTATTTTAATCTGATTGATGAGTTACTGAGATGTCCCAATGGTCAAGAACCAGAAATTTTAGAAGCTAAACCAGAATTGATTGATTCTGGCTTAGTTGAAACAATGTTACAAGTAGCAACTATGTTTGCTCATGAAGGCAATCAAGATGGTGCCCAATTTTTATTTTTTATAGCGCGTGAGCTAGCTAAACAACTGGGATTGTACCCTGAAACCCCCAATCCTGAAGTTTCCCATAAGGAGTAAAAATGCTATTGACTTCAACTGATGCTGGACAAATAGCTTTAGAGCTGCTCATGGCAGATTGGAATATTTCAGAAGACAATAGAGAATGGTTCACAATCTTTAGCTCTCGTCTGATTGGGGAGTTTTGGTACATTGTAGAATTGGGTGTAGAAGGATTTCCCGATCGCTGGTTTATTCAAGTCTACGACACTGGAGAATGCGACCCAAATTATACATTTATTTCTCCAATTCGCGGTTCTGAAGGATATGTAGACTTAAAAAATATACCAGACATCGTAGCAGAGGTTTTAGTTTGCGAACGGAATGCTCGATAATAACAAAATTCAAAATTAAGATATAGTAATCTTAAGTAATTTGCGCTCAATTCGATACCCGTAGATACCCGATTTCTTTAAGAAGTCGGGTATCTGAATATTTATATATAAATCTGACATAGATAACAAGTTTTTTGATATTTAAATGACAAAGATGTGTTATATTAAATAGCGTGATGGACGCTACAGAAATATCAGTTCACATGATTGCTGAAGATATCCTTGCTAAAGAATTCACAAGAGTCGTCAGTCACTATTACCCAAGAGTTGGGGAATTACTAGATGGGTGTTATGTGAAAGTTATCACCTGTTTCTGGGGACGGCCTGCCAGACGCTTGCAATACATAGGAATTTATTGCTCTAATGACACGATTTTCCATGTGCAAGCCCAAAAAGAAATACTCAGAGAAGTAGCAGACAATATGGGACTCGTGCAAGTAGTCTGCATCAATGCCAAGCGATTATTGAAAGATCCTATGTCGAAGCTCAAGCAATCTAACCCGCGTTTATGGTTAGAGTTGCAGTGGGTAGCAACATAGTTGTTGCTCGCATTAATGTATGAAGGTTCTATAAGTTTCTGAGATTAAGCACGCTTTGTGCTTACTACGTACCTGGCACAATTAATGAAACAGACTGGAAAGTACCAACGCAAGTAATGAAAACAGGACTTTTCTGCAATTACGAAAATTATCATCAAGATGCGCGTCGTGCCATCTTTGAGCAAGTCGCGTTGGTAAAGCAGGCGGAAAATTTGGGTTTTGAGGAAGCCTGGGTAAGTGAGCATCATTTCAACGAATTGAATCTCAGCTCGTCAATGTTGGTGTTGATGGCACATTTAGCAGGCGTTACCTCAACTATTCAATTAGGCACTGCGGCAGTATTACTAGCATTTCATAATCCGGTAAGAGTAGCAGAAGATATTGCTACTTTGGATAATCTGTGTAATGGACGATTGTTATTTGGGGTTGCTAAAGGTGGGCCTTTTCCTCAGCACAACAAGCATTTTGCCACACCAATAGGCGAATCTCGCATCAAGATGCTAGAGGCTATGGCATTGATTCAAAAGCTTTTATATGAGACAGATGTATCATTTAACGGGCAATATTATCAATGCGATCGCCTAACAATTTACCCAAAACCTTTGCAAAAATCAATACCAGTTTATGTTGCTAGTGGTGGTGATGATGCGATTGAATTTGCTGCTGAGCATTCTTTCAGCTTGATGGGAGGGCCACCATTTTCGCTCGAAAGATTGAAAAATACTGTAGCAAAATATCGCAGCTTCAACTCTAGTGGTGCAGAAAATTTAATGTTGGCACGCTTCTTTTTTGTGAGTCAAACCAACGATGAAGCAGTCAATGAGGCGTTACCTTTCATCCGTCAATTTAGCCAGAAAATGAAAGCTAACGCCACTCAAATTATCCAGAACAGTTCTAATCCTCATCAGAAACCTTTTGATAGGACAAACATCTGTTTCGATGAAGATTATCTGCTGGAAAACTCAATTATTGGTGATGTAGAGACTTGTCGAGACAGAATCAAAAAATTTCAGGATGAATTAAATCTAGGTACATTAGCGCTCAAACCCTCATCTTTTGATCTGCAAAAAAACCTTGAGAGTTTGACGCGCTACAACCAAGAGGTTAGGAATTATGTCTAAATTTCACCTGCTTCCTCCCGATGATTTGCCACCTGCCGAGGTGACAAAACAGGATGGAATACTGCATCTAGAACTAGAACAATCCACAGGCAGATGCTTTTATCAAGCTTGCGATCGCATTACCCAAGCACTACTGTCTAATTGTCAGTGGTATCTCACAACAAATGCCACTACTTTAATGCTGATCATTGATTGCCTAGATATAGTATCTTATTGGCATATAGTTAGCAATATTCCTCAATTAGGCAATAGGTTAGAGCGATTTAGCGCTAAAGCCAAAATCCGGGTGCATCCACCATTTGGCAAAGGCGGGCCATTTGAAATTAGCGTCAATGAAATCTCAGCTTATCGAGATTGGCTTTGATTGGGGACTGGGGACTGGGGACGGGGGAGATGAGGGGGATGACGGGGATGAGGGAGAAATTTTCTCCGCGTCCCCCATTCCCATTTTCAAACTACTAAGCTAAAAAACATCTAAATTACATAATCAAATTAAATAAAACTCTTGTGGAGTGGGCATCTTGCCCGCCCTAATTATGCAAGTTATATGTGGAACAGCTTATCATCAATATGTGACATACTCCCACATTGTATGCAAGCATACAATGTGGGCTTCTCAGCGACTCCCGGTATTCCGTCGGACGTTGCCCAGCAAACGGGAAGAACCAAAACAGATATTATTCGTGAATACGCTCTTGAGTTTGGCGATTCGTCACCCACCTCATCACCCATCTGATTGAAATCAAATATCACTCAGGTTGGGACTCCTCACCGCCCAAAAATCCATCTCATCGCCTCCCGTTCCGGGTAGGTGAGAGGCTTCTTTTTGATTCAGCTAAATTTCTCAGCTAAAGTGGGATGTTATGCGTTTTTTTGTATGTTCTTTGCTTGTGATCCTTACTGTGATATTTCCATTTACATCATTAGTAAAATCGGCACCACCGACTTCCGACATTGAGCAGTATTTAATTAATGCTCAATTTCAGCAGGGAGAAAAAGCCCTTGTTGCAAAGCTTCAGCAAAATGAGAGTAACGATAACACGCGATTGGGTTTAGGAGTTGTGCAACTAATGGGTGCAACTCAAAGGTTAATGCAGTCACTATATCGTTATGGTTTGCAGCAAAATGGTATCACCCAATTCTTCCCAATTTTGCGTCTTCCCGTGCCAGAAAATCCCAAACCACAGCCAGTTACTTACAAAGATGCACGAAATATTCTGCAAGACTTACTCAATGATTTAACTCAAGTTAAAAATACTCTTGAACCTATCAAAGATAATCAAGTCAAATTGTCACTGCGGCTTGGTTTAACCCGGATGGATTTCAATGCCGATGGCAAGCTAGAAGAAAATGAAACTTTTTGGAAAACTTTTAGCTTATTGACAGGGATACAAGCAACAGAAAAAGCCGCTCAAAATTTTGCGATCACATTTGATGCAGGTGATGTAATTTGGCTAAAGGGATATTGTAATTTACTTTCTGCAATGACTCAGGTTGTGTTGGCATATGATGAAAGTAAAGCATTTGACTCAACTGCTCATTTGATTTTTGCCAAACCACAAACTCCCTACCAATTTTTAACTAACGGTACCGGAGCATTTGTTTTTGGTAATACTGATATTAGCGATATAGTTGCCTTGATTCATCTAATCAATTTTCCAGTTGCAGAACCAGAGCGTTTAACAGCTGCAATGCAACATTTAAAAACAGTCACAGCCTTAAGTCGTCAATCCTGGAATTTAATTTTAGCGGAAACCGATAATGACCGTGAATGGTTACCCAATCCTCGACAAAAGGGAGTAATCCCCAATGCGGCAGTTAGCCAAGAGATGATTGATAGTTGGTTAAAATTTTTAAATGAAGCTGATGCCTCGCTGGCAGGTAAAAAATTAATTCCCTTTTGGAGAAAAGCCGAAGTTAGAGGTATTAATTTAAATAAAGTCTTTACCCAACCTCGTGAGTTTGATTTAGTGTTGTGGGTGCAGGGAACTGCTGTTGCGCCCTATCTAGAGTTCGGCAAACAAACAGATACAGGTACGTGGCAGCGTTTATTACAAGCTTTTAGAGGGCAATTTTTTCAATTTGCGGCTTGGTTCAATTAATAGATGGTTTGGGCTATAAAAACTCATGATTAGCAACTTTCTCAGTGATAAAAAGCAACTTTTTGACCGTTGGGCCCCAAGTTACGACTTACTTTTTCCTTCGGTATTTTATCAAGCTATCCACAAACGATTACTGTCAAAAGTTGATTTGCCAGTGCAACCAAACGTACTTGATTTAGGTTGTGGTACTGGACGCCTGCTGCAACGACTTGCAAATCAATTTCCCGATTTACGCGGTACAGGATTAGATTTTTCTGCTCAAATGTTACGCGTAGCAAGACAAAGAAATTGTCACCATCCGCGTTTAATTTATGTTGAGGGTAGAGCAGAATCTCTACCTTTTACTGATGGTCAATTTGATGCTGTTTTTAACACTATCAGCTTTCTACACTATTTAGAACCACAACAAGTTTTGTGTGAAGTGGCGCGGGTACTTGTTCCTGGTGGACGCTTCTACTTGGTTGATTACACTACAAGCAAAACAGCATCTGAGTTGATAGCAGCCTCTCCTGCGAGAATTAGATTTTACAATCGAGAGAGTCGTGAAATATTGGGTAGTGCTGCTGGACTATTGTGTTTAGGTCATTACTACCTATTAGGGCCTGTTTTGTTGACGATTTTTGCTAAACCTTCCATGTAAGTAAACAGGCGATCGTTAAATATAAGAAATATTTAATATACTTTTATGCAGAATACAACACAAAAATGCATCTGTAGCTTTTGTCTCAGCTGAGATTTAAATCTACGCCAGAGAATGTCTTTCAACTGCCAACGCTCTAATTTTTGCAATGCATGAATTTTCTATTTACCCTACTGCAAATTCCGTAAACTTGCGCTTATAGGGAGCATGAAAACCTAAAACAATATCTTGCTTTGGCACCCCAGCCGCCACTAACTCATCAGCTACTCCAACCTCAGTCCCATCTCGCTGAATCCAAATCTTACCATCCTTAATATCAACGTGAATGATGCAACCATAAACCCGCCTTAGTTCTTCCCATCCCAAGTGAATAACCTGATAATGATCACGCTCTGTATCAAAAACTAGCTGTATTTCTGTATTATCATTCGAGTCATGCATTGAATGACCTTTAAGAATAGTTTGTACTAATTCACGGTAGTTCATTCCTTCCATAATAAAACCTCTTGTTGAATTGGTTCAAAAATCAGTAGTTTCAGTTTGTGTTCAGCTATTATTTCTTGAATAAATTGTTTAACAAAAAATTCTTGATAAATATCCTCTGAAATTGCTTATAAAATTCTATTAGGATGTTTTCTTCGTAATGCTGCTCGGTAAGTGAGTGTTTGACCAAGAGCTATGTAAAAATCACTAATTTCTGATGTACCAAGAAAAGATTTAATCTCAACTGCAATTTTTTGACCAGACTTTTCAGCAGCTAGGATTCTTTCTACTCCTAAGTCTATATAAAATTCAATCTCATCAACTTTAACTGATAACGGATCATGAGTGATTATCCACCCAGTAATCCCACACAGTTAATTACTAAATGTAATTTGCGTTCTTGAGCGCGGATTTGTTGAATAGCTGCAATAATTTGTGACTCTTCAGTAATATCCATCGATAGACAAATTAACAGATCAGAGTGCTGATTTGCCAGAGCTATTAAATCAGTAGCTGATTCCAAATGACGATAAGTTGCATAAATTTTGGTAATTTTATCATCTTGTAGCAATTTTTTGACAAAACCAAAACCTATACCTTGGCTTGCTCCCACAATCAAGACATTAAAATGATTAACTTCATCAATAAAAGACATATGGATATGATGTTAATTCGTAATGCTTCGACTTGTTATGTAAGTATTTCATATTCATAGCGAGAAACGTAAAAAGCACCAACTTGTCTATCGCTATGATGACGAAAACCAAAATTTTCATATACTGCTCTTAGGCGTGGACGTGCAGCATCACAATCTAGCCGTAAATAACGTCTGCCGAGCATTTTTGCATATTCAACAGCCCAATTAAGCAATACTAAAGAAACTTTACCACCAGAGTAATGGCGTCGAATAGCAAGGCGATGTACAAATGCTGACTCTTCCTGTGATACATCAGGCCAGAAAAGTAAATCTTCAAGTTGAAATTTGATTGTACCAGCAGGTTCGCCAGCCGCTTCAGCTAGAAAAAATAAACCGTTAGCAACATCTTGAGAGATACTTTCCATTGCAACTTCGCTATCATGCCAAAGCGGTATACCAAGCTGCTGAAGCCAAACTGCTGCTTCTCGCAGTACATCTGAAACTATCACCGTATCTTGTATGCTTGCTTGGCGAATTGAGATATGCATGTGGTTATTATTTTAAATTTACACTACTTTCACATAAATAAAATAGAAGCTTTCTATGCATAATATTATCAAGCATAACTTTATTTACCAATACAAAATCTACTAAAAATTCTATCCAAAACAGATTCTGTAACTTCTTCGCCAGTAATTTCTCCCAAGGCATAAATTGCGCCTCGTAAATCAATTGTCCAAAAATCAAGAGGTAATTGTTGGGTAATTGTCGCTAATACTTGTTCCAAAGATATTTTAGCCTTCGTTAAAGCTGCGGCTTGTCTTTGATTGATTGCTAAATCCATGTCAGCCGCTTGAACTCTCCCAGCTTTAACTATCTCTAAAATTGCTGTTTCTAAACTATCGATACCTTGGTTTTTAGCTGCTACTGTGTGAACAATTTGGTTGATAGTATTTGGATATTTCATCAGATGTAGAGATGTCGCTTGCCATGTTTCTACAAGGTCAATCTTGTTGATTACTAAAATCAAAGGACGGTGTTGTACCTGTTCGTAAATTTCTTGATCGCCTGCCGTCCAACCTGCTGAGGCATCGATAGTTAACAAAACTAAATCAGCCGCACTAGCAGCACGACGCGATCGCTCAACGCCAATTTTCTCTACTTGGTCTACTGTTTCCCGAATTCCCGCCGTATCCAGCACCTGCACGGGAATTCCCCCCACCACTAGCTGCGATTCCACAACATCGCGGGTTGTACCAGGCAAATCTGTGACAATAGCGCGATCGCTCCGACTCCAAGCGTTCAACAAGCTCGATTTCCCGACATTCGGACGCCCCACAATCGCTACTTTTAAACCTGTACGCAGCAGCTCACCTTGGTCTTTTGTCGCTAATAATTTGGTGATTTCTGCCGCAATTTTCGCAATTTCTGATACAATGCTTTTATCATCTAGCGGAGCTAAGTCTTCCTCAAAATCGATACGAGCTTCGATTTCAGCTAAAATATCCAAGCAGTTAGCGCGTAACTGCCGGATGGGATGAGCCAATTTTCCTTGCAAACCAGCTAAAGCCGTTTGGGCAGCTTGGGGCGATCGCGCTCCCACCAAATCGGCAATACTCTCAGCCTGCGTCAAATCTAAGCGCCCATTCAAAAAGGCGCGGAGAGTAAATTCCCCTGGCTGAGCTAATCTCGCGCCACCTTCCAAACACAGTTGCAATACTTGCTGTACTGCCATAATTCCCCCGTGGCAATGGAATTCTACCACATCTTCACGAGTATAAGAACGGGGTGCTTGCATGATTAACAACAAGGCTTCATCTACAAGTGCTTGTGTTTGGGGATGACGAATATAGCCGTAAATAATTCTGTGAGTTTCCCAAACTTGACGCCCAGGTGCATGAAACAGAGTTTGAGCGATCGCCATTGCTTGGGAACCAGACACCCGCACAATCCCCACACTACCCTGTTGGGGAACAACAGCTGTAGCGATCGCCGCGATCGTTCCAGTAGTGGCAAATATTTCCGACATGAGCGCTTACTTCAAAAAGAGATTGCATATACAGCAATCGTAATTCAAGGATGCAAAGATGCTGTGACAACTGGCAAGGTAAAATTTATCTGGAAGGTAATGCTTGAGAGTTAAGAGTTCAAAGTTAACAACTCACAACTCATAACTGTTAAACAGAGGAGTTTGCTGTGGAGCAGAAGATTAACTGTGCTGAAGCTTGCGTCAATGGGTGTGTTTTAGGCGATAAATGCCCCAATATTGAGTTTAGAGAAGCAGCCGCGAAATTTATCGAAGATACTTCCCTAGATCAAATGCTGCAAATGGCTGAAGAACGATTACGGAAAAAAATGATGGAACCGCCAAAATGGGTTTTACCAGAAGAATAAACGTTAAACTCGAATTTTTAACATGATTAAATATCCAACCCAGCTACTGTTAATTCTGGCGGATGCTCAACAGTAAATTGATAATATATCTCTATCTTCTGCTGGGTTGAAAGATTTAACTCCCATTCCAGAATTCCCATTTCCCCAAGTTGAATTTGGGGATTGCTACGGATCAACCGTACTTTAATTTGCTCGGTACGGCTAACTGGTAATTGTTCAGTTAGTTTCAGACTTGCTAGCTTATCAAGTAAATTAGTAATTAGTAATCGATAAGCATAGGTAATCCGGCGTTGGTTGCTCATCAGTCTTTTATCTACTTGACGCTCAACTAACTCACGCTCAATTTTTAAACCTTCATCAATTCCTAAATTTAGTTTGAATTCTTGTCCAGGCGCAATATTTTCTAACTCAGTTGCACCAATAAAAACATCATTCCGAAAAATATTCGCTTTACCTGGTAACAAAGTCGCACCATCAGGGCTATTTTTGACTTTAGCTTGTAAATAAGCAAAGCTGACCAAACGCGGCATTGCTACATAATCAAAGTTACAAGGATAATCTTCGTTAAAAATTGTTGTTTTATGAGGTGCGCCATCGCTAGGAATGTTACCACCGCTATTGAGTTTGAAGGTGACTACACTTCCCTCCTTAGATACTTCAGCTACTACTATTTCCGCTGGTATGGCACTAGCTTCTGGGGCAACTTCGTCTTCTTCTTGCCAATTTTGTTCACGGGCAATAGCAGTGGTTGCTAAGGTAGGCAATGATGGCTGTTGTATTTGTCTTTGTCGGACTGTTGGGGGGATTACAGTACCGATATACCAGGGTTCTAGTTTGGGTGGGAGTGTACCTAATCCCGGTTTAGCGGTGGAAAGAGTCAGCGCTGCGTCAATCCAGTCTTCACCGCTGCTTTGAGTGACTTCTGCTAAGTAGCTCAGATGTACGATATTGCTAGTAGTGCTGAAGCGTAAATCATAAAGAGGAATCCAGCTAGCCCGGTTGACGAGGTAAGATAGCTCTAGCTCAAACTCGCCTGCACCCTCAGTTTCAATCGCTACAACTAAAGTAAAACTTTCTTTGGGATGGGGTGTTTGGATTTTTTGCAATGAAGCCTGCAAAGCCTGTAATTGTTTGTCTAATTCTTGCTGCTGACTTTTGCAATCTCCAGAAGCGATCGCATACTCGCCATACTGGCTGCCCAAAAAGTTTAAGAAATCTAAAGTTTCGCTCAAGCTGAGATTTTTCCGCGCCAGACTCTGGGAAAAGGGTTCTTCGGTTTTGTCACGTAAGCCTTCGATAAAATGAGACTGCAACGCTAAAGCATCTATTTGAGCTTGGAGATAGCGTTTTTCGGCTTCTACTTGCTGAATCTGCCGCGTCAGTTGTGCAACTCTTTCCGCTACAGGTTCAGTAGTGTAAATGCGATCGCAACTTACCCCCAGCAAGCGTACTCCTATCGAACCTGTACCACTTACTCTTACAGACTCCGTTTCTAAAGTTACTGGTAATGGGGTAATTACTAACTCCCGTTCAAGTCCCGTGAGAGAAACTACACCCCGTCGTGTCACTAGGGCTTTGTCAGCATACACTGTCACAGCCACAATCTCGCTTTGGACTGCTTGACGATGAGATAGTACTTCTGGGTTAACCACTGCCAGTTTTTCCCCACTTTTAATAGTGATGCTGGTTATTTTTAATGTTTTAGGGTGTAACCGTCAAGTCCTTTGGGATAGGAAAGAGGGGACGCGGGGACGCGGGGACGTGGGGACGCGTCAACCAAAACGCGAAATCTAAAAAACCTACCCATAAGAGGCGGGGGCCCCGCATTCCCCAATCCCCTACTCCCTATCACTACTTAACTCGCTCAAACCTGGTGTCATAAGACAAAGCAGTTTGCTCGTCTACAAACTTCTTAGCTGCACCTAGTAGATATTCATAATAGGTACGGGCGACAATAGATAACTGTTTGCCCGCTGGGTGAACCATGAACCAAGCCCGCTTAATGGGGAAGTGTTGTACATCCAAAATGCATAACTCTGGCGTATTTGGCATTAAGGTATGACGAGATAAAACTGAGATACCCAAACCACCTGCGATCGCCTGCTTAATTGCTTCATTACTCCCCAACTCCAACTTCACTTTCACTTTTACCCCCTCTTCCTCAAATAAGCTTTGGACAGTGCGACGAGTTCCTGAACCCGGTTCTCGCATAATAAAAGGTTCATCAGCTAAACGGTGTATGGGAATATTTCTTTCTTTTGCTAACGGATGATTAGTTGGTGCAAAAACTACTAAAGGATTTTCTAAAAATGGCTCAAAATTCACATCTAAATGTTCTGGAAGCTGACTCATAATATACAAGTCGTCCGAATTATTAACCATCCGTTCTAAAATGCGTTCATGGTTAGTTACTTGCAGGGAGATTTCAATTCCTGGGTAAAGTTGGCAAAATGGCCCCAACAAACGAGGTATAAAATACTTGGCTGTTGTAATTACTGCTAAGCGTAATTGTCCCTGTTTTAGCCCTTTTAAGTCAGCAATTTTCATGTCAAATTGGGCTATAGTTTCAAAAATTTGCCGACATGTGCCAAATAATTCCCGTCCTGCTTCTGTTAAATACAAACGCTTTCCCACCTGCTCAAATAATGGCAATCCTACCGATTTTGTGAGCTGCTTGATCTGCATTGAAACGGTAGGTTGGGTGAGAAATAATTCTTCAGCAGCACGAGTAAAACTACTGTGTCTTGCTGCTGCCTCGAACACCTTCAACTGGTGTAGCGTCGCTTGGTTCAAGGGTGATTCTCCTCTTAAATAGCTAACAGCGATTCTATAGATATATATCTAGTATCACTGAACACTAGCCAATGATAAAGCTTGGCCCATACGAAGTTGTGAGCTTTAGCATAGACTAAACTCTATTAGCTTAATTAAAAGAAAGTAGTTTTATTTATGGAGTTGCCAGGTTATTATCAGAACAACAAGCAAAGCGTAAGATGCCTTCCAGCCAAAGATGAATGTTGAATAATTAATATTGAATGAGTATTTCTAATCATTTAGATACTAATTATTCATCATTCATCATTCCATACTTCTTCTGTAATTTTTACAGGTAGTTGAGACAAATCTGGCAATCTTAACACCTCTATTTCGGCAACTTGCTCCTTGATATTGATCGGTAAATTTAACGGTTGACGTTCTTCAATCCAACAACTTGCTAATGGCAAAGTTTGCTCCAAATCATCTAATGGTCGAGGAATCACCATTACTGCATTCAATTCCCCAATGCGTTCTGCTTCGTACATCCCCGCTTCTACCGCAACTGCAACATTTGCCACGGAACCACGAATGATGGCTGTACACAAACCCGCACCAATTTTTTCATACGATGCCAACTGTACATCAGCAGCTTTGAGCATGGCATCACATGCACCTACCATCGCCGGAAATCCCCGCGTTTCCACCAAACCGATCGCTTGATGACTCAGACGGCTATAATTGCCTTCCTGCATTAATTGCGTCAGGCGGTTAGTAATTGGCAGCACCACCTCTAAGTTGGGATAAGGGCGAGGAATCACCAAACTAGAAACCAATTGCCCAAACTGTTCAGCAGTTTGGGCACCGGATTCCACAGCCAAACGGACATCAGCAATTCCACCCCGGACGATCGCCGTACAATGTCCACCCCCAATTTTTTCATACCCAACTAGGTGAACCCCAGCCGATTTCAACATCATATCAGCCGTACCCACTATTGCCGGAAAGCTCAAAGTAGATACCAAACCCAAGGCAGTATCCCTGAGATCTCGAAGATTTGATGTCTGAGTGGTGTTAACAGGGCGTTCGTTATATGTCTCCATGTGAATTCTCCAGGATCTCACAGCAAGGGTGAAGGCAGAAGTATGAAAACAATAGTTAAATTAGAACTACCTAATCAAGCTCTAGATTTAACTTCAGACTTTATAGCCCACAACTTAACAATTAACACTTACTCAGACTGATCGACAGAATTTGGCTCATTTAAAGCCTGTCTGTGAGGAAACAAAGTCACCAATAGCCTTTGTATACTCCCTTGTCCATAAATTTGAGTTCCGAAACTGTCAGGAGATTCTGTTTGGGCTTGATTGTTAGTTTCTGAGTCTTGTGTGTTGAGTTCCTCAGAGGTTTCTTTAACAGGAGGATTAGTGGCAGACTGTGACACAGAGGTAGAAGATTGGTGTTTTAACTCCACGAAAGCAGACGCCGAGAGGGTAGTTGAAGAAATGATATTTTCCTTGCCTCCTAACCCATTTTTCTCTTCCTCTTGCTTGTGTGCAGTTGTGGACGGTTTGATTTGTTTTGTTTCACCAACTTGGCGGCTAGTGTCTCCTAAAATTGAACCAGGTGGAATTACTTGCCCTGGTGCGATCGAACAGTTAAACACCGTAGTTGCTGAACCAACGCAAGCATTTGTCCCAATCTTTCCTTGGCCAACCATCAAAAAACCGGCTCCCAAATTTGCCCCTGCTTCTACCTCTAAGGTTCCTTCATGGACTTGAAGAATCGACCCCATACCAACACAAACCCCTGGGCCGATAATGATTTTGCTGTTTGCAGTTGCTTGGAGTATCACCCCCGGTGCGAGTACCGCGCTTGGATGAATATTCACCTCACCACTAATATAAGGATCAAAGTTGTTGTTGAGGCGCAGTGGCGGTACAGACATGAAAATTGTCACCTCGGAAGCCGGAAAAATGTAGGTAGTGAGTAGTGAGTACTGAAGCGCGGTAGCGGGGCGTTTAGCCCGTACTGAGTAGTGAGTGGAGTGATCAAAATACAATTAATTCCCCATTCTCAATTCTCCGTAGGTTGAGCGGAGTCAAAACCCATTCCCCATTCCCTGTAGGTTGAGCGGAGTCGAAACCCATTCCCCATCTCCAATACTACGGACGTTGAATAATCGTTTCTAAAACCCGGCGCTTAGCTTTGGGGTCAATGCCAATTAATCGTACATACTCTCCTGGGTATTCAGAAAGGTATGTTTCTAAAGCTGCTACTGCTTCTCTTTCAGATCTAGCCTCAATTTGACCACAGCTAGCCCAAGAACCTGTACGGAACCGTCGAGTATCTACGTGTTCAGCACTAATTTTATACCCACCTGTTAATAATTGGCGGAGTTGGTCTACGACTTCAGAACTGAGGCGATTACTCGTAGCTTTAGCAGTAGAATTTGTAGCGGTTGCACTAGTAAATGATTTCTGACTACCAGATGGACTTACCTGACCATTTGGTCGTTGAATAATACTTTCTAATACTCGCCGTTTCGCTTTCGGGTCAATGCCAATCAAGCGTATATACTCACCTTGGTGATTGTCTATACATTCTTCCAAAGCTGAGACTACTTCATTCGTCGAAGTCGCTTCTATTGGCTTACAACTATTCCAAGAACCAGTACGGAAACGACGCTCATCTACATGTTCTGTACCGATTCTATACCCACCTGCTAAAAGTTGGCGGATCTGCTCTACAGTCTCACCACTGACCTTCCCACTAGTTGAGCCGTTACCGTTACCATTATTACTGCTGTAGCTGCTATGACCACGACTAGCAGGAGCTTTAAAGCTAGCAGAACCGTTCACTGAACCATCCGGTCGCTGAATAATGGTCTCTAACACACGCCGTTTACCATTGGGGTCAATACCAAACAAACGGACATACTCACCGCTATGATCTCTTAAGCAAGTTTCTAAAGCTGCAACTGCTTCCCGTACCGATCTCGCTTCAATCGGCTTGCAGCTAGTCCAAGAACCTGTCCGGAACCGTCTTTGGTCTACATGTTCCGAGCCAATCTTATACCCTTGCTCTAACAGATAGCGCACCTGCTCAATTGTTTCTGCACCCAAGCTATTGCTCGCCACTTCACTACTCCTTTCTAGCTCTAAAACAGTAACACCATTACCTGTATAAGATTTAGCGTTTTCATCTCGAATTGGTGCAATACATTTGCTGTCCGCAGCACAGCGATAACCAGCTCGCAATGCCTGATTAATCCCAACTACATGATGGGCAAATTGCTCATCTTGAGCTTGCACATCTGGTAAGCGGTCAGCCTGCTGCTGGTTAATAATTATTGCCCCTGAAGGTACATACTTCCCCGGAGGAATTTCTACATCTTGAATCAAAGCGTGCATCATCACAATGCAACCTGCACCCACTCTGGCATTAAATACCGTCGAGCGAAAGCCAATAAAGCAATTTTCTCCAACATAAGCCGGGCCATGAATCAGAGCCATATGAGTCAGGGAAGAATTTTTCCCCACCCATACTGAGTATTCTTTTTGGTCATCACCTATGATCCGGCCTTGCTCCAATCCATGAATAACTACACCATCTTGAATATTAGTGTTTTCACCAATATAAAAAGGCGTACCTTCATCCGCTCTAATCGAAGTCCCCGGAGCAACGATTACATTTGCACCAATCAGTACATCCCCAATAATATTGGAAAAAGAATGTACAAACGCGGTTTCATGGATTTTGGCCTCAGCTAAATTCCTCGACCACGGGGTTGGGGGTGCCGCCGTGCTGCGGACTGCCATCGCGAGATTCCTCCTGTATTGTCATTTGTCCTCTCTTACAAAGTTCTGTTCGTCGGAGACGTTGCCGTAGGCATCGCTGGAAGCCAGCGCCCAGACTTTGCGCTTTGTCATTTGTCCTTTGTCATTTTGTTCTTGATTGAGTTGCTAGTTGTCAATTGTTGATTATTTTGCCACCAACTACCGAACTAATGACTCATAACTCATGACTCATCGATATTGATCTTTTTTGCTGTAAATTAGGCGATCTTCAACATGAATAGTATCGATGATCGCCACGACTGCTGCATCTAATGGACGCTGCTCATTACCAAGAATTTGACGAGCGGCACTGCCACGAGTGACTAGTACCCACTCATCTACTCCTGCACCTACAGTATCTGCTGCTACCTCATACTCTGGTAGGACGTTTCCTTCTTCATCTACTAATTGCAACATCAGCAGTTTGACACCTCTAAGACTTGGCTCTTTTTGGGTGCTAACTACTGTGCCACGAACTTTGGCAATTTGCATTACAGATTACAGACTATGGTCTTCTGCCGAAAGGACGAATTGCGTTCACATTTTCCCGGAATTGCTCTACGTCTTCTGTATAACGAATTGGGAGAACGTACTCCAAGTTTTCGTGAGGACGAGCAATGATATGGGTAGACAGTACTTGTCCACCATTGACTCGCTTGACTGATTCAACCCCTGCTGCTACAGAAGCTTGTACCTCTGAAACATCACCCCGCACAATTACTGTCACCCGACCGCTACCAATTTTTTCGTAGCCTACCAATGTAACACGAGCTGCTTTCACCATCGCATCAGCAGCTTCCACTACTGCTGGAAAGCCTAGCGTTTCTACCATTCCCACTGCGATTGACATTAGTTCTAATCCTTAATAAAGTTTCTTGTCCTGGACAAAAGCCATACTCAAGAAGGCATCCCCGTAAACTACTTGTTTTATACAGCCCCTTTAAGTGCGGAACTGCTCTACCGCTTCCGTGTAACGAATCGGCAAGACGTATTCTAGGTTTTCGTGAGGACGAGCAATGATATGAGTGGATACCACTTCACCGCCGTTAACTCTCCTGGCCGCTTCAATTCCAGCTGCAACTGAGGCTTGCACCTCCGAGACATCTCCTCGCACAATCACGGTAACGCGAGCGCTACCGATTTTCTCATATCCTACCAAAGTTACACGCGCAGCTTTCACCATCGCGTCAGCAGCTTCCACTACTGCTGGAAAGCCCTTAGTTTCAATCATTCCAACTGCAATTGGCATCGCAGAACTCCTACAAAATTAATCCAATCAGTACTGTGGGTCGAAATTTTTTGACGGGGATGCTCATATTGAAGCTCAAAAAACACTTCCAAATTAAGCATAGAAAAGCTTTGCATCCCTGGCAATATAAATTACTATAATAGTTTATAATAAAAAAGTTTAAAAAAACTTAACAAAAATTTATCTAGCGTTCTGCTCGATCAAAGTTCACCTAATTCCTAGAGCAGCTGCTTATGCTTTATAATTTCTTTATTACATTTACAAAACCACATTCATAACCCAGGTCAATCTCGTCTTGGGAGAGACGAGCAATGGCTGTACATTCGACTGTCTCTATCTTTCTCTTAGTTATGTTGTGTCTACAAAAACTACCTGAAAAGCATATAAGTTTTACAAATGTATTGTATAAAGTTATTTGCCAGAACTAGAAATATAAATTTTTAACCAAAGGTAATTTAATACAAGTAACTGCTTTTAAATATGTAAAGTTATATTTTATTTAACTTTAGTCAGGTAAATTAGAGTAAAAATACTACTGCAAATTTTATTCTAAAAAATACTTATAAATAAAGAGTTTGATGAAAAAAATTTTTCTCGCACAAGATATGGTATTGGCGCTAAAGAAAAACAAAAAGGCTGAGTTGTAAAGGGAAGATTAAATGAATCATTTTCTATTTTTAACAAGTTGGTTTGTGCCTATTTATAGCTTATTAGGCGCATTTCTAACATTGCCGTGGGGATTGGGTATAATTCGGCGCACGGGGCCGAAACCTGCGGCATATATAAACTTGTTAACAACCCTTTTAGCTTTTGCTCATAGCCTGTTTGTATTTAAAGGCATTTGGGATCAAGAGCCAGAAAATTTATTGATTACTTGGTTCAAAGCAGCAGATTTAGATTTGTCGTTTGCTTTGGAACTCTCCCCAGTCAGTATTGGGGCAACAGTTTTAATTACGGGATTAAGTTTTTTGGCTCAAGTTTATGCCTTGGGTTACATGGAAAAGGATTGGTCTTTGGCGCGTTTTTTCGGGCTGATTGGATTTTTTGAAGCGGCGCTGTGTGGTCTAGCTATCAGTGATTCTTTGTTTCTCAGCTACGCACTATTAGAAGTTCTCACACTATCGACTTACTTGCTGGTGGGATTCTGGTATGCTCAACCGCTGGTGGTGACAGCAGCCAGGGATGCATTTTGGACTAAGCGGGTAGGAGACTTGTTGCTGTTGATGGCAGTAGTCACGCTTTCTACCTTTGCAGGTAGTTTAAACTTCTCTGATTTGTATGAATGGGCACAAACGGCTGATTTAAACCCAGTGACATCAACATTACTCGGTTTAGCATTGATTGCTGGGCCTGCGGGGAAATGTGCCCAATTTCCCTTGCACTTGTGGCTAGATGAAGCGATGGAAGGGCCTAACCCAGCTTCGGTAATGCGGAACTCGCTGGTGGTGGCTGGTGGCGCTTATATGTTGTATAAAATGCAACCAATTTTAGCGTTGTCGCCGATCGCTCTCAATGCTTTAGTGATTATGGGTACAGTAACGGCAGTTGGGGCAACATTAGTATCCATTGCTCAAATTGATATTAAGCGGGCACTGTCGCACTCCACCAGTGCATACATGGGATTAGTGTTCCTGGCGGTGGGGTTGCAGCAGGGGGGTGTAGCTTTGATGTTACTGTTAACTCATGCGATCGCCAAAGCCCTATTATTCATGAGTTCAGGGTCAATAATCTTTACATCCCACACCCAAGACTTAACAGAAATGGGTGGTTTGTGGTCACGGATGCCAGCCACTACTACTGCTTATGTCGTCGGTTCAGCAGGGATGGTAACACTACTACCATTGGGTAGCTTTTGGGCAATGCTATCATGGGCTGATGGTTTAGTTGCTGTTAGCCCTTGGGTAGTCGTGGTTTTGGTATTAGTCAACGGCTTAACAGCATTGAATTTAACCAGAGTATTTCGGTTAGTCTTCTGGGGTGCGCCGCAACAGAAGACCCGCCGCACCCCAGAAGTTGGTTGGTCAATGGCACTACCAATGGTGACTCTGACAGTATTGACACTGTTAGTACCAGTAATGCTACAGCAATGGTATTTGTTACCTGCTTGGGAGAGCATTAATTGGTATGTGATGGGAACATTGGTGGCTTCTACTGTTGTGGGAGTAGGTGTTGGGTCTACCATTTATTTACACAAAGCTTGGTCAAGATCTAGAATCCTAGCGTGGAGATTTATCCAAGACTTGTTGGGTTATGATTTTTACATAGACCGAGTTTATCGACTGACAGTAGTTGGTGCAGTAGCACTCCTTTCGAGGATATCTGCTTGGAGCGATCGCTATTTGGTTGATGGTTTAGTGAACCTAGTAGGATTTGCCACAATTCTCAGCGGACAAAGTTTAAAATACAGCATTTCCGGTCGCTCTCAAGGATATATGTTAACTATCCTAATTGTTGTTAGCGTCCTGGGTTTCTTCATCAGTTGGTCGTTGGGTTTACTCAATAAATTACCTTTTTGACCAAAATTAGGGGTGTAAGGGAATGGGGACTGGGGAAGAGGACGCGGGGACGCGGAGAATTTCTCCCTCATCCTCCTCATCCTCCTCATCCCCCTCATCCCCCTCATCCTCCGTTGGTGAGCGAAGTCGTTCGACGAAGTCGTTCCCGCAGGGTACCACATCTCCCTCATCTTTATCTTAGTTATGCTTAGTGCTTTAATTTTACTGCCCTTGATTGGTGCGGCTATAGTCGGTTTCTGGCCTAACATCAGCGGGAAACTCTCTCAAAGATTGGCTTTAATATTTGCCACTATCACTTTTGTGTGGACTGTTGTACTCGCAATTGGGTTTAATCCAGGAGAAGTTAATCAACAATTTAGTGAGTTTATTCCCTGGATAGACGCTCTAGGTTTAAGCTATAACTTGGGAATAGACGGCTTATCATTGCCATTATTGATTTTAAATGGACTTTTAACTTCCATTGCCATTTACAGCAGTAATGAATCTCTTCAACGTCCTGGATTTTACTACTCTTTAATACTGTTATTAAGCGCTGGGGTAACTGGAGCTTTTTTAGCACAGGACTTGCTGCTATTTTTTCTGTTTTACGAGCTAGAACTGATTCCTCTATATCTGCTAATTGCGATTTGGGGTGGTGCCAGACGTGGTTATGCCGCTACGAAATTTTTGATTTACACAGCCGTTTCGGGAATTTTGATTTTAGCAAGCTTTCTCGGTATCGTTTGGCTGAGTGGATCTTCTAGCTTCAGTTTAGGAACATTGCATACAACTTCTTTACCTTTAGCCACACAGCTTTTACTGCTGGGGGGGATTTTGGTAGGTTTTGGTATCAAGATTCCCTTAGTTCCCTTTCATACTTGGCTACCAGATGCTCACGTCGAGGCCTCTACGCCCATTTCAGTCCTATTGGCAGGGGTGTTGTTGAAATTGGGAACTTACGGGTTACTGCGGTTTGGTATGAACCTGTTACCAGAAGCTTGGGCTTATGTAGCTCCTTGGTTAGCAACTTGGGCTGTAGTTAGCGTGTTGTATGGTGCATCCTGCGCGATCGCTCAAACTGACATGAAAAAAATGGTAGCATACAGTTCAATTGGGCACATGGGGTACGTATTGTTAGCCGCTGCTGCCGCCACACCTCTGAGCGTGCTAGGTGCAGTCATGCAGATGATTAGTCATGGTTTGATTTCTGCATTACTATTTTTGCTAGTGGGAGTTGTATATGAAAAAGCTGGTAGCCGGAATCTAGAAGTACTACGGGGACTACTGAACCCAGAGCGGGGTATGCCCATCATTGGCAGCTTGATTGTAGTGGGAGTGATGGCAAGTGCAGGTATACCGGGAATGGTGGGATTTATTTCCGAATTCATCGTCTTTCGTGGCAGCTTCCCAGTTTTTCCAATCCAAACTTTACTGTGCATGATTGGCACAAGTTTAACAGCGGTTTACTTCTTAATTCTTGTCAACCGCGCCTTTTTTGGACGCTTATCTGCACAAGTGATCAACTTACCACGCGTGTATTGGAGCGATCGCCTACCATCTATAGTGTTAGCAATAGTGATTGTGATTTTCGGCATCCAACCCACTTGGTTAGCACATTGGACTGAACCAACAATTACACAAATGGTTAGTACACAAGAGGTTAGGGGCTAGGGGCTAGGGATGAGGGAGATGTGGTACCCTGCGGGTTCTGCTTCGCAGTACGACTTCGCTCACCAACCGAGAGATGAGGGAGAAATATAACTCCCAGTCCCCAGCACTGTCCAGAATTGGTGTCAACTTAACGTAGAACCGATGTCCCGCGAGGAACTGAAGTTCCTTGCTGATAGCAAAAGTCATCTAAACATGACTGAATATCCCCCAAGATTTTGAGTCTACTTCAGTAGACTTGAGCTATTAGCCAGAGAATTTATTCTCTGGCGGGTGAGAAAGCCAACACCGAAGCTATTTCTAGCTTAAGTTGACACCAATGACTGTCCCCAATCCCCAGTCCCCAATCCCCAGTCCCCAGTCCCCAGTCCCCAGTCCCCAGTCCCCAATCCCCAGTCCCCAATCCCCAATTCTCAGGAGAACTAGCAATGGTAACTATTAGAAACAAGCCCACTCACAATCCCTTGGCTGAATATATTAAACGCTTGCAAACAGGAGAAGCGTTAGTTTTTGATAGTCCAGAAAATGTCCTGGAAGTAGTAGGAATTCTCAAAAGCTATGGTGTAGTTTTAGATGCTTACTCAAAAAATCTGATATACATTGCTGAACATCAGTTTTTAGTGTTTTTCCCATTTTTTAAATACTTTAACGGTGAAATTTCATGGCAAAAATTACTCCGTCATTGGTGGCATGACCGGATTAATTTTGAATATGCAGAATATTGCATGAAAGCCATGATGTGGCATGGTGGCGGCGGCTTGGATGCATATTTAGATACCAAAGAATTTCAAGACCGAGCGCAAGTTGTGATTGCCGCAAAATTTAAAAGTAATCCTTTGATTTTGGCAGTTAACCAGCTGTTTCCAGATTTCTTAAGCGAACAGTTGCGTGTCTCTTCTTACTATACTGGTTTGGGTCAATTCTGGCGAGTCATGGCTGATATTTTTTTGAGTCTATCAGACCGCTACGACCAAGGTGAAATTAAATCGATTCCTCAAGTAGTAGATCATATTAAAGCCGGGTTAGTAGCAGATGCAACAAAGCCAATTACCTATGCTGTAAAAATTAAAGATCAAGTTTATGATATTATCCCCAAATTAATTGGTTTAACCTTTTTAGCAGACACAGCAATCCCCTATGTAGAAGCGGTATTCTTTAGAGGAACTCCCTTCCACGGAACTGTTTCATACAACGCCCAAGCTTATCAAATTCCTCCAGATCAAGCTCGATTTCAATATGGAGCATTATATGCCGATCCTTTGCCAATTGGTGGTGCAGGCATTCCTCCTACTTTGCTGATGCAGGATATGCGTCATTATCTACCAGATTATTTGCATGAAATTTATCGTCGTAGTCTCCGGGGTGAGGATGACTTGCGAGTGCAAATTTGCATGAGTTTCCAAAAATCAATGTTTTGCGTGACGACAGCCACAATTTTAGGCTTAATGCCCTATCCTCTAGATACCCAAAATCCATCTGAGGAAGAAACTAATCAAGTTTTCTTAAAAAAATGGATGGAAAGGTTACAAACTTCGCGGTTGCTGGATGTGAATCAATAACCAAAAACGGCGTGTCGGGTGTCGGGTGTCGGGAAAGAGGTTGTGTTGTTATGAATCAAATAAATACTTTCTTCCCCTACTCCCCACTCGCACCCCCTGTGTTTTTTAAAAGATGGCTATACAAAGTTTACACTTTCTTCATCTGCATTTTCTTGTTTTCAAAACTTTATATACTTACTTTTTTTGATGCCCACTTGCATGTCTTTCGTATATATCAAGCAGAAAGTGGGAGATAGAAAGACAAAATAGACTTTTGTTATTAATGTAACTGGGATCGCTTATAAAGAACTGTATTTTAACTAGAAAATTTGGTGCAACATGGTTGAAAAATAATATATAGCCTGAATTTTATACCTGCAATACTATACAATCTACAGAAAATGAAATTTATTTAACTTGACTTTAAAGTTACTTGCCAATTTGCTATCTGTATAGTAGTATTCCTATAGATAAAAATCAGGTACAAACACGTAAGATAGTGGCTAAAAAAACTATAGGAAATAAACTGTCAAATTGCACAGTTGAAGAGGTAAAGCCTTATGGTAAAAGATTGGTTTGTTTTTTAGAAGAAAGCAACGAATAAAAACTTCTCAGATTATATCCCAATAAACTGTTTCCATCAAAGACTACGAGTACAACTAAATATCAAATCTTTCAAAAGCTACTACTGTACATAAAACGAGTTTCAGTTTAGCAAAAGTTTTTTCCAATTTCCACAAAGAAAATTCTTGGCAAGTTTTCTATATAAGTAATAGGTTTAAATGCAAGACTATTATTGTCATAGCACATATGCAGTTCAATAATCAACAATAGTTTTCTTGTAAAGACAATTATTTTATTCCTGATTAAAAACTTGAGTGTCGCTCATCTCTATCTAATCAAAATTGCTCAAACATAATGAGGTGAACAACGAGTGAATAGTCTCAAAATAATCAGGCTCAGCACCCAAGATATATTCGTTGGAGAAAATGTTGGTTTTTAGAGTGTTAAAACTACTATCTTGAGAAGTATTTTCTATGAAAGCCGCTGATATTGATGAGAGTGAAAAATGATCAATAGATTGAGGGCACCGCCCAGCCGGCAAGCAAGAACGGTGCCCAGTTCCCCAGGAAATTACTAGGGTTATAAAGATTATAACCATTGACAAATTTAATTGGTGTTGTTGAAACTAGGCAAAAAATCATCTCAAACTAATTGAATAAAATAGCACTGTCCAGCCGGCAAGCAAGAGCAGTGCTATCCCCAGGAAACTAAGGAGATAATTATGGTATCGTCAACAGGGCATTTCTTGGTGCCTTTGACACCTGTACAAAGTCGCTCCGTCACAGTTGTAATTCCTGCTCTGAACGAGGAGGGGAATCTGGAGCCTCTACTACTTTCGGTAGAGAAAGCTTTTCAAGAGCTTGGGTTCACCTTACCAGTCTTGCTAATTGATGATGGCAGCACAGATGGTAGTCAAGAAGTTTTGGAAAAATTGCTCAAGCAGTACCAATTTTTGCAGGTAATTCGCCACTCTCAAAGACGAGGAGTTACCGAGGTTTGGAAAACTGCGATCGCAAATGTCAAAACAGATTGGATTTGTTGGAGTCAAGCAGATTTAGAATCTGATCCAGCAAGTGATATACCACTATTGTTGAATGCTTGTGAACCAGGTATAGATTGCGTAGCAGGTTGGCGGCAGAAACGAGGCGACGGCAAAATTATGGCGTCTAAATTTGCTAATACTGCCTGTCGCTTAGCCTTTGGACTCAATATCCATGACATGAACTGGATTAAGTTGGTACGTCGGGATTTACTGCTTGAGGTGCAAATTGAAGTCACTACTCACCGCTACCTCCTGGCGATTTTAGCCGCCAAAGGGCATCGGATTATCGAGGTGCCTACACCATGGCATCCGCGCTTTTCCGGCACAAGCAAGTTTGGCCGTAAACGCTTAATTTCCTCCGCAATAGACTTCTCGAAAGCCTGGTGGTGGTTCTATTTTCAGCACCGTCCTATCCTACCGTTGCGTTATGTTTTTGCAATTTCAGAAGCCACCAAAGTCGGATTTAGAGCTGGTCGAGAAGCCTTTTATATGCAAATAGATACCGAAACACGTTAGTACCGCTTGGGAATTTAAAAATCTCATCAGCTGTGACGCATTGAAAGTGAAGGTTGTCCTTTGTCCTTTGTAAAGACTTTGGACAAATGACAAAGGACAAATTTGATTAAGGTAGTACAGACGTTATGGTTCTTGAGGGTAAACACTTCCTCGTTATTAGTTCGGTTTATCCAGAAACAACCGATGCTAATCATGGTGCCTTTATTCGAGAGGTGATTGTGCGATCGCAACAACCTGGGGTCAAGTTTACAGTCTTTGCCCCAGCCTATGAAGGTAGTAAATCTCACGAACTGGATGGAGTTCAAGTTTATCGGTTTCGTTACTTCCTCAAGCGTTTTGAAAATCTGGTTCGAGACGGAGCGCCCACAAAGCTCAAACGTCAGCCTATTTACTTGTTTGTTGCTGCCTTATACATTCTCTTAGGAACATGTCAGTTATTTTGGGTCTGTTGTAAAGAAAAGCCAGACTTGCTGCATGTTAATTGGCCCTTTCCCCACGGACTGATGGCTTTGCCTGCGAGCAAATTATTGGGTATTCCCATGGTTTTCAGTTTTCATGGTGCGGAATTGCTACTAGCAAACAGGTTTGGTTTTGTGGCGCATATCTTACGTTGGATGACACCAATGAGTGCAGTCGTCACAGCTAATTCTTCTTTTACCAAAGGATTAATCTGCAAACTCTACGACGGGCCAGTAGATATCATTCCGTATGGCATGACAATCGAGGCCAAACCCTCAAAACAACGCCCTCCAGGAGCAGACCCTAGAATACTATTTGTAGGCAGATTAGATGAACGTAAGGGATTACGGTATTTGCTTGCAGCACTACCCACCGTTTTAACCCATCAGCCTGTCCAGTTGAGAATTGTCGGCAAAGGAATTTTAGAGTCAGAAATTAAAGCCCAATGCACAGCACTAGGTTTAGATCATGTAGTGGAGTTTTTGGGCTTTGTCACCAAAGAACAACTAGCAGACGAGTATGCAAGCTGCGACATCTTCGTGTTGCCTGCGATTATAGACAGCAAAGGTGATACAGAAGGCTTGGGTATCGTGATGATCGAAGCATTAGCCCATGAAAAGCCAGTGATTGCCAGTGCCGTAGGGGGAATTGTCGATGTAATTCACTCTAGCGAAACTGGATTACTCGTGCCCCAAAAAGATCCGTCCATGCTTGCCGAGGCAATAGTCACTTTGTTATCACATCCTGAACAAGCCCATGAAATGGGACGCCGGGGTTTTCAAGACGTGCAAAGTCGTTTTAGCTGGTCTCGGATTACTCCCCTATGGCAGCAAACTTTTAGTGAAGCGTTAGGAATCAACGAAAATTTGAACACCAAAGATCAGTTAAAAACCAACACAATGGTATGAAAATATTTTGTTACCACTCACCGCTTCTTATTTTGCAATTTATCTTATCAAGCAAGTTTTATCTCATCATCGGCTATTAGTTTACTATAGGCGATTAAACCATTGAAAGTTAACACTTATGGCTCATGTAATTAATCCGATTGTATATGAAAAAGCGAAAGATTGGGCATCTATATATCACGCTGCTAAGCCCTTTCCTCATGTAGTAATTGACAACTTTTTAGATGAATCTTTAGCAGAAAATTTGTTAAAATGTTTCCCAGAAATTTCTCAAATGAGTCGCTCTCATCATTATTTATTTACTAATAAATATGATTTAGGAATTAGGCAGCATATCTCTACATATTTTAATGAACTTTATCAGGAATTAATATCTCATCAGTTAAGATTCTTTCTCAAAGAACTTGTAGGCGAAAATTTATTTGTTGATCCTGAATTATGCGGAGATATCCATCTCGGTCTCAACGGTAGCTTTTTAGATATGCATACTGACTTCAATCTACATCCATCAAAGGATAACTGGCTACATTGCTTAAATATAATTATCTACTTAAGTAAAGACTGGAAAGAAGAGTTTGGAGGACAACTGTTATTGAAATCAAATTTGGAAGGATTCGCCACTCAAATTTTTCCTAAATTCAATCGCTCTGTGATCATGCAATCAAACGATACTACCTATCATGGTTATAGTCAATTAAAGCTACCCGAGACCTTAACTCGCCAATCAATCATCTTTCCAATTTACAAAGAAGAATCGCTTGATAAAATCCCACCAAGGCATCTGACAATGTTTACCCCTGATCAAGGCTCAGAGCTAAAATTGCAGCTAGCCAAAATCTACAATTTCATCACAATATTAAAAGCTCGGATCAAACGGCAGATCAGTAAAAAGAGTTGAACTTTTTCATGTTAATGCTACTTTTTTCAGGAAAAAGATGCAGAATAAACGTTTTTTATCTTATGGAGTTTTGACCACTCTCGTATTAGCTCCTTTAGGCTTGATGGGGATTCTCTCTATCAATATTCTTTTACCTGCGCTGAGAAATCCGGAGTCAAGAATCTACTCTTCCAGTATTGGTTATCCATCTATGCAACGTTTGCTAAGTAAACCTATACAGGTACAAACTGTTTCAGTAGCAGTCACAAATTTAGAAAATAGTGTCGCAGCCCCAGGTGAATCGGTTCCTCTAGAACAAATAGATATTCGCTCTCAGGTATCGGCTAAAGTAGAGAAAGTATTCGTTGCAGAAGGGCAGTTAGTACGTCGCGGTCAACCTCTAATTCAATTACAACAAAGTCAGTTTGAAGATAGTGTCAATGAAGCTCGTAACAACCTTGCTACTGCGGAAAAGACGCTGCAAACCTTACAAACCACCGTACCGGAAAACTTACTCAACTTACAAGCAAATTATAAGTCTGCTCAAGATAGATTGAATGGTGCCAACACGAGGCTAAAAGTAATTGATGATTTAGCAGAGGATGAATATAAAAATAGTATCGCGGCTGCTGAAGTGAGGTTAAAAACAGCTGAAGAAAAACTGAAACAAATAAGAATATTAGCCGAACAAGGAGCGATTTCTAAGTTTCAGTTGTATGATATGGAAGATATTTATGCAACTCGGAAACGAGAATTAATAACTGCCAAACAAGGAATTGTGGGGATAGAAAACCAACGCTTTAGTAATCAAGATTTCACGATTACTCGTCAAAATGAACTGATATCTGCAAAACAAGCCCTAGAACTGGCTCAGGAAAATCTCAATAAAGAATTAGCCAATGCTCGCCTAGCCGTAGATAACAGAAGAATACAACTACAAGAGTCTTTGAGAGATTTAAATAGAACGGTCATTTATGCTACCACCGATGCTTTAGTGAGTCGAGTCGATATCCATCCTGGTGAGTTAGCAGATGCACGCTACGATGACTCTTTGATGACTCTGACTCAAAATCCTGTATTTAAAGCTTATATTGACCAAGCACGCCTGAATTTTGTGAAAATTGGTGACAAGGCTGTGGTTCGTTTAGTAGCATACCCAGGACAAATCTTTGAAGGCAAGGTAATGCGGCTCAACCCAACAGTTGAAACCGAAGCAGCTAAAATCACTAAAGTTGGAGTTGATAGACAGTACACCTATTCTGTTTGGGTGAGCATTAACGATTTACAAATGCCTCCAGGATTGCAAGGCTATGTTAACTTTCAACAGGCTAAAACAAGCTTAGTTATACCAGAAAGTTCAGTGACTCATTTATCTGCTGGTGAAGCCATGGTGATGGTTGCCGAAGCAGGCAAGGCCGTTGTCAAGAAAGTGAAAGTAGGTAGGGTATTTGATAACCAGCGCGAGGTGCTAGGAGGCTTACAGCCTGGAGAACAGGTGGTACTGTCTCCGAGAGCATTAAACCCAGGCGATCGCCTAGAAACTAATACATCGGTAGCACAGCAATCGGACGGCAAAAAAGAGATACAAGTCCGTTAATGACATTTGCTTACTTCACAAAGGAAACAAGTATTCAGATGAAAGAGCTTATCCTAAAATTCAAAACATCTCCAGTAGGCTTCGTGAAAACAGTTTTATACAAACTCATCATGGGGCCAGTCATCTATGGTCAGGGTGATGATTATGATGCTGGTCGATACTGGCGCGATCGCCTGTCTAAATATGGCAAATCTATCAGAGGAGTTGGAGATGAAAGCCTCTCGGAAAATGACAATCACAAGGCTTATGCCGAAGCCGCAAAAATTTTTATTGATTATTTATTAAAGCAAAACGTTGATTTCAACACTGCTAGGGTGCTTGAAATTGGTTGTGGTACTGGTTTTTACACCCAAATCCTATTTGACTTAGGTGTCAAAAACTATTTAGGAGTAGATATTACTGATGTATTATTTCCTCAACTCCAGCAAAAATTTACCGATTTTAAATTTATCAAAAAAGATATTACCACGGATAATATCTCCGGTGAATTTGATTTAGTAGTAATGATTGATGTGATCCAACATATCGTTAAAGAATCAAAATTTCAATCAGCCATGAATCAAGTCAAATCCCATTTGTCCAATAACGGAGTTTTTCTTATAGCTCCCTTATTAAAAATAAAAAAACGCGTGATGTTTTATCTAAGCGATTGGACTATTGATAACCTTAAATATTGCTTTCAAAATGATCAAGTTAGTGAACCAGTATTATTTAGAACTGGTTATCTAATTGCTGTTAGAAAATAATTAAACAATTCAAAATTGAAGACTATTTCCGAAAGGAGTATTAGACCTTTTCCTTCCAGATAATTAATTTACCTCAAGAAATATACTAAGACTGGAACTATCGCTAGACAAAAGCTGATAAGTCGAAAGCTTTTAATAACTATGGACAAATTATACTCTTGGTTTAGCTGGTTTAATCGAGAAAGAATCATCCTTTTGATAGGATTACTAGTTTTATTGCTAGGAGTAATTTTTCCTTGGTATCGTTTACCCCAAGAAACGCTAGAAACTTTCAATGCAAATCTATTTTGGGCAAATACTGTCCGAATTCCAATAGTTTTATTTACTATTGTTGGGTTTATTTTCGCGTTTTTGTTTAGAGTTTATAGTACTTATCGCTTACTTTTGTGGAGTGCATTAATACCAATAATACTATTTCCATTTTTCATCGTTACTTGGTCTCCTACTGTCGCTTTTATTGCATCATTTACCTACAATCAAGCAAAAGCAGTATCACTGCATGTCGATCAAAATTTTCCTCAAGTGCAGGCCAACTGGAAACAGAATATCACCTTCTATCAACCAGAAGCCCCCACTTCTATTTTTGAAATGACAATCGAAAATAGCCGTTTTTTTCAAATGCCATCATGGGAGAAAATTATTATTGATGGTTTTGGTTACAAAAACAGCTTTTTTACCTTTATTGGCAAAGGTTGGAGCTTCAGTCTGATTGGGATAATTATTAGTTTATTCGGGCTTTATTTAGGGCTGGATAAACAAAGCTTTAATGCTTTTTATCAAGATTTAAAAGTACTTATACCTGGTGTAGCATTCTTATTTACTATCATCTTAATTTCATTGATTGGAGTAAATATTGCCAACTATCAACTCGATACTCAGTTTGCTAAAGGTAATTATCCTCAAGTTGTAAATGATAGCAAAACTCTCGCATCTTTATACCCTCCTTTGCAGGGGGACGAAGCATTTTTAGAGCGATTAGCAAAAGCAGAGTTTTATACGAATACACCAGAACCAGCTTTAATTAACTTTGTTCAGGGACTAGAGGCTTATAATTTAGGAGAATTTCAAAAAGCAGAAAACGACTTTCAACAATCTTTGAATATTCAACCTAGTAGTTTTTTAACTAGAGGATATCTAGTTTCCACAATTTTGCATCAAGGAATTAACTATCTCAACGAACCTCATGCCAGAAAACCAGGGGCGGCAATAGATTTTTTTGAGAAGGCGTTACAAGTATTTCCTGGTAATATTGAAGCTCTTTATGATTTAATGCTGGCTAGAGTGATCAATGGAGAATTTTACAAGTCAGCTGATGTTGCTAAACAAATCATAGCCGGACAGCAATACTTTCAAGAGCCAAGAATTGGTTTATTAGGACAAGCATATGTGCATTTGACTTGGGATAGTTATCATAACGGTGATATTACCGAATCTTGGAAACGTTATCGTCAATCTGTTGATACCAAAGCCTGGAAAGAATCTAGTGATGATGAATAATCAATTATCTCTTCATGATCAACAATAGTCAAACTATTTTTCAATTAATCACAATCAAGATAATTTGGAGTTAAAAAATGAACATTCAACATTATTCTTTCAAAGACAATCTGCGCTTACAAATCAGTATATTTAGCGAAAAGTACTTAAAGTTTCCCCGCAAAACTATTGGTTACACATTGTCTTTTATAGTATGCAAAGTTGCAGATGTATTGTTGAGAGGATCTGAGCAGATTAATAAATCTGTAGGAGGTGTCAACTATCAACTTGATACACGAGACCTAGTTGGCTTTAGATTATTTTATTTTGGATGTAATGAAAATCATATATTTAAGTATTTGCAAAATCAAATTGGTGAACAAAAAACTATTTTATGGGATATAGGAGCTAATATTGGCTCTGTCTCTTTTCCATTAATCAATGCCTGTCCTAATTTGAAAGTTCATGCCTTTGAACCGTCTCCACCTGTATTTGCTAGGCTAAAGAGAAATGTCAGCTTGAACTCTTTTAGTAATCTGCATATTCATCAGTTAGCACTGGGAGAAACATGTGGCTCAATTGAATTTTTTGTAAGTTCAAAAGTTAGCAATAGTGGTGTAGGGTCATTTGCAAGCACACTCAATAGCTCCAGTAAACCAGTACAAGTAGATTGTTTGACAGGCGACTTTGTGATTGAGAACAAAGTAGCTCCTCAACCTGCATTTATCAAAATAGATGTTGAGGGTTTTGAGTATGAAGTTCTCTTAGGAATGAGTTCTCTTTTGAAAATGGCTGATAATCTGCAAATTATTTTTGAGCATGAACCATATAGGCTAAAAGAACGTGGAATACAACCAGATCAAATAACTACATTTCTAGGAAACTTAGGTTTTGAAATCTATAGGATATCTCATGCTAAATCTTTCTATAAAATTTCTCAGCATTCCTTAGAGGCTTTTAATTCTTCCATGTTGAAGGATAAGTGTGATTTTGTCGCTGTACGTAAATCTTCTCAATGATAGAAAATTTATCTACGTATTAGTATCTGAAGCTTTCTGGATTTTCATTACTCATGAAGCGCTTAAATTTTTGGCTTTCATTGGGACTCACTTTAAGTTTAGGGCTATTATTAGGGTTGTTGGGATTTTCTATTTGGGAGAATATTCCGACTCCCGTAGAACGCGTGAGCTGGTCACAACAAGCCCAATGGATTGCTCCTCAAACACCAACTTATCGCTTCTATGCTCGTCAAACATTTAATTTACCTAATATTGTCGAAGCTGGTTGGCTGCGGCTAAGTGCTGATAATGATTTCACTCTTTATGTTAATGGGCAACGGGTAACAGGAGAAAATAGTGTACTCAACAATTCTCTTGGTTTACATGGGTCACTAAGAGTACAGTTTCAAGATTTCAATGATAGTAATCGCTACCGCGCTAAAACTTCAGTTAATTACTTACTTGCTAGTTCCCAAGATTGGAAGTTAACAAATTACGTAGATATAGCTTCATATCTACGCCCTGGTAAAAATGTCGTAGCACTAGAAATCCAAAAAGGACAACAAAATCCGCGTGTAGTAGTTGAGGGTGCTGTCTATCCTATAGCTAATGCTACTCCTATTAATCTCACAACTGGAGCAAGTGATTGGTTGGTTTCAAACTTATCAGAAACTCACCAATCACTGCGATGGTTTGATCTGGATTTTCCAGATATCAATTGGTCACAAGCCCAGGTGCTAAATACAGTTCAAGAAACTACTTACAGTAGGTTAAGTAAAAATTTATTTGAACATTTTCTACAAGGAAATTGGATTACAGGAGTTCCGAGTTCTCAAGGAGGAGCATGGCTAAGAAGTATATGGAAAATACCAGAAGATGTAATTTCTCATGCCTACATTCGATTTTCTGGAATCGGAGCATATTCTCTGTTGTTGAACGGAAATTTAGTTAATAATTATAAAACGGAAAATGGCAGACTATTGCATCTTGTAGAAGTTACAAAACTTCTCAAGCCTGGAAATAACATTCTAGCTGTCAGTTTGACTGGTTCTTTGAGAGAAGCACAGGCAGGTACTAACTCTATTGATTTTAATAGTTCGTTAGGTTTTTTCTTAGATGGATGGGCAGAAACAGCAAAAGGTGAGATTATAGGAGCGATCGCCACTGATGATACTTGGACTAGTTTAAATCAACCTGTATCTGGTTGGGTAGAAGGTTTAGGCGATAGTCAGCCTGTGACTTTTTTAGGTATACCCAACGCCCAACAATTTCGACGCAGATTTGAAGATGATGCTTATCAGCTAAATTATCCAAATTACTTATGGCGTCAAAGTCTTTGGCAATTAGGTGGGATTGTCTTTGCTGTAGTTTATACCTTACTTCTAGGCTTTTGGTTGCGACGTGGAGCTAGTTGGTGGGACAGGCTTGATATAGGAGCAGCAATACTTGCACCTGCAACTTTATTTTTAATCATTATTGGTTTAATCAAACATCGTTATGCAGAAGCTGAATTAGGATTACTATTTGCTCAACCACAAAGCAATCATTTAATATTAGTTGGCTTTGTGTTAATAGTTTTACTGACTCTGCTGTTAAGTCAAATCAACAGCTTTTTAGGGAAAATACCGCGTTGGGGTTTGTGGTTTTTCTGTGGAATAATCACCTTTATTGGTTTAGGTTTAGCAGCAAGTGGTAACGTTTTCTTAATTTTATTTACAGCTAGTGCAATTACGGCTTTAACTCTGTTTTGGAGGCCCGGATATTGGCAAACTCGAAATATTTACTTAGTGTTGCAGCCAAGATGGCAATCATGGGGGCAATGGTTTTTATTGTTGTTAATTGTCTGTATTGGTTTAGGGTTAAGAGTTTATGACTTGGGTGTTATGGACTTGGATGCTGATGAAAATACTTCCTTTGATGCTAGTAGAGGCATTCTTCGCACAGGTGCGCCCATTACTTCTGCTGGTATTTGGTATACTCGTGGCCCTTTTTATCAATACCTACTAGCTCTGTGGCTAAGAATAGTGGGAGATTCTGTAATTAATGGACGCTTGCTGTCTGTGATTTGGGGTACAGCCACCTTAATTTTAATTTATATCTTCGCACATCAAATCACTGGCAGAGTTTGGATTGCCTTGCTAATCACAGCAATTTTGGCGATTAATCCTTGGGAACTTTGGTATTCACGTAATATTCGATTTTACCAGCTTCTGCAATTCCTAACTATTTTATCTTTCTGGTCATTCTTTAGAGGGTTTATTGATAAATTAGGAAAGCATTATCAATATATATTTTTTATTGCTTTAACTTTAACTCTTTTAACTCAAGAAATTAGCTTAACGCTGCTTCCAGTTTTTATTTTTGGTTTCCTTTGCTTCTATCGTCCTTTTCGGATATCGCATGATTGGCAGATTATTTTGGGTAGTTGTCTCACCTTAGTAATCTTTGTTTATTGCCTGGGATTTTCTTCTATCAGGCTTTTGACTCCTTTAGCTGCCATATCAGATAGTACAGCAGCCTATTTGAGACTTCATTTTTCTGATCTGACAAACTTAGCAGCGATTTTTTTTATTAATTCTGATAGAATGCACACAATACACAGCTTACTATTTTTGTTGGGTTTTGTTTACTTCCTGAAAGTAAAAAATGGTAAGATGTTATTCTTATGTAGCATTATTATTATTAATGTAATTTTTATAACAATTCTGTGTTATGGGATAGCTGAACGTTATCTCTATGGTGTATACCCTTTATTTATTTTGCTAGCTGTTTATAGTGCAATTTGCCTAGCAGAAAGTTTAGGAAATAGATTAGAACAGCTATTAACAGGTTTACTACCTCTACGAGCGATCGCTTTAAGTTTGATGCTCCTACTAGTGGTAACTAATATAGAACCATCTAGGACATTAGCTGGCTTTCAAGAGTCGATTAATAGACGTAATGCACAACTATTTGAATATATTCGTGCCTATAAACAGCCCGGAGATGTAACTATTTCTCCTTTACCACCTTTAGCGGTAGTGAATTTAGGCAAACTAGATTATTTCTTAATGGGTACTGGATATTTTGATGCAGCTTACTGGCGTGATGGTAGATTAATTGATCGTTGGTCTGGAGCAGTAGTGGTTAGTAGTATAGACAAATTAAATCAAGTTTTACAGCAGCATAAACGTGTATGGATTCATATAGAAGACACCAGAAAAGGTAGATTTAAAGATGAACTTTGGCAATATGTTGAAAGTTTAGGGCAACCAGTTATAGATAGTTTTGGTACTCGTTTGCGATTGTGGCAACCAGAAGATGGATTGCCAAAGCGTATAGCAAATGAAGGTGAAGATTTAGGGACTTACTAACACTCAAATATGTGAGGCAAATAGAGTGAGAATCAAACCCATAGTCGTTTTCAAGACTGTTATTAGTATAGGGCTACTGGTTCTAATATTTTCTCGTATAGATATTGCACAAACTTGGAATCAGTTAAAACTACTTTCCTTGCCTTTTGTTGCTTTTTCCCTAATTTATTACGCTGGCTTACAATACTTAAGTTGTTTGCGTTGGCAGACAATTATTGTGTCTACCAAGAATTCAGTGTCAATTATTAAATTATTAAAAAGCTATTTTGCTGGGATGTTTCTTAACTTATTTTTACCTGGGTCGTTAGGTGGAGATGTATATCGAGTTTATCATGTAGCTAAAGAAATTCAAGATTCAGAAGTCGCTCTTGTTTCTGTATTTTTAGAGAGATTTACAGGTTTAGCTGCTTTATCTGCTCTGGCTGTGTTGGGTTTAGCTCCTGCTATTAGAGTTGTGGGGCGTTGGGACATTCTTGTACTATTTTTTGGTTGTGTAGGGGCTTTGGTGGGGGGAGTACTATTAATTGTTAGTCCCAAACTCTTAATTTTGGCAGAACCTTTGTTACATAAATTTCGTTTGAATAACTTAGCATCTCGCTTAGCAAAAATCCAAATTTTACTGAGAGAATTTGCCCAAAACCGTCAAGCTTTAGCTTTATCAATGGGACTTTCTTTTCTACTGCAATTAGGTATTGTTTACTATCACTATTTAATTGCACAAGAGCTAAAAATATCTATTTCTTATTTAGAACTTTTAGTTTTTATCCCAATTATTGTAGTCATCACTTTGTTACCAATATCTTTAGGGGGAATTGGTTTAAAAGAGGGATTATGGGTTTATTTGTTTAGTCGAATTGGATTGCCATCAGAGCAAGCTTTATTGTTGTCTGTAATTATTACTATATTGAGTTGGCTATTGTGTTTAGTAGGAGGTTTGATTCTTCTACTAGATTCAGCAGGATGGCAGTTTATTAAAAATAAGAATACTAATTTATAGTTATCTATTGAACTAAAAATTACCTTGAATATTCATAACTATAAGGGTAAATAGTTATCTATTGAACTAAAAATTACCTTGAATATTCATAACTATAAGGATAAGTAGTGTCTACCTTGGCAAATTTTAGTCAATTAATTTATGTTTATGTAAAAATACGGTTTTTTAAAGCAGTCGTTAGTAATAAATAGTACATTAAATATTTTGTTTTCAAGGTTGATACAAGTAGTATATATGGATATTAGACTCATAATACCTATCATACAAGGATTTTTGCTAATCTAGTATGACATAATCGTGCCAGTATTATTACTAAATATTAGTGTTTTTTTTACATATCCAATATACTATGCTATCTTGTGATAGTTAATTTTTGATCTTTTTATATTGGTTTGGTAAAAGTGCTGAAACCTGTTTTAGCTCGGTAGTATCAATACTCCCGTACACGTCTTGCTGCTCAAAATAACCAGCAATATTTGTTTGAGTAAACAGGTTACACTTATCCATACATGTAGATGCTTCGAGATCACTGAACTTCAGTAAAAATTCAATTTAGTAACCAGTCAACCATACTATCCAGGGATGTGATGCAACATGAAAAAACAACAGTTATTGAATTTAATGTATTTGCCATTATTTATTAGTGGCGCATTTTCCGCCTACTGGGTTAATGGAGTTGATATCAAGCAGGTTCTAGCAGCTCAAAAAAATGTTCATCTAGAAACTTCAAAAGTTCAATTATTAGCTCAAGTCTCTTCATCAAAAGACTATGAGTATGAATCTAGCGGTTTAATTGCTAGTGTTCTATACCGAAGTTTGCATTATTTCTACCAATTTATGTCGCCTAGCGGTGCTTATAAAGCAAACGTTCGCTGGGAAAGTAATGAAACCCCAAATTGGTACATCGAAGAACAACGATATGGGGAAGATTTAATTATTGGTGGAATAGTCAAAAATAACTCAGAAGCGATTAAAACAGGATTCAAATTATTTGAGTGGGGATTTGCACGCCAATCTTCTGATGGTAGTTTCTCTATGACTAACGATCGCTTCCATAGTACTTCTTTATTTGTACAAGCTGTTGCTCATACATTACTATTCGTACAACAGTCACCATACTCCAAACAGTATGCTAAGGAAGTCGCCAAATATAAACCTTTAGTGCATCGTGCCGCTCGCTGGATGATTTCAGCGGATGTGTGGAGAAAAGGAAATATATACAACAAACCTTTTACCCATCGTCGCTATTTGGTTGCTGCTGCTTTAGGACTCACCGGTAAATTAACCAACGATCAACAATTGATTAGTTACGCTCGCAAATCGATTGAGGATGGTTTATCATCACAGACCGCAGACGGTGTTAACCCAGAACGAGGTGGTTTTGATACTAGTTATCAAGTTGTCGGTGTAGTATATGCCCAAAGATGGGTAACATATTTTCCCAACGACAGTTTGACACCCAAAGTTGTAGCAATGATCAACAAGGCTCTTACTTGGGAGCATTCAAGAGTTCTGCCTTCTGGAGAAATTAGCAACGAAGGAAATACTCGAACCGCAGGACAGGAGTCTGCAAGAAGTGGTAAGACTAAAGCGGTAGCTTATAATACAGTAGTTCGTGCTTTTGCTTACTGGGGATCTGCGACTGGTAACCAGAAGTGGAATGCGATCGCTCTAAAGATTGCAAAATACTACTACAAGGGTGTATAAGTCTAGAGATTTTACGTGTAAACCTTTGCCAACAATCTCTTCTAGCAACTGCACGTTAATTTCATTTTACTGATAACCTGCTGCTTGTAGCATAAACAATTTCGCATAGCGTCCTCCAGTTTGTAACAATTCTTCGTGAGTCCCCTGTTCTAACACTTCTCCACCCTCGATGACCACGATGTTATCAGCCATGCGTACTGTCGAGAAGCGGTGGGAAATCAGTAACACCATTTGATTTTGGGTAAGAGCGCGAAAATGGTTGAAAATCTCAAACTCAGCTTGGGCATCCATTGCCGATGTTGGTTCATCTAACACCAAGATATCCGCCTGAGTTCGCATAAAAGCACGAGACAAAGCAATTTTCTGCCATTGTCCTCCCGAAAGTTCCTGTCCTCCCTTAAACCAACGTCCTAACTGAGTTTGGAACCCTTGTGGTAATTGGTTAATAAAGGGTTGAGCCATGCCTTTTTGGGCCGCAGTTTGCCAGAGGTTGTTGTTTTCTATGTGTTCGACATCGCCAACACCAATATTCTCACCAACCGTAAACTGGTAGCGGACAAAGTTCTGAAAAATCACACCAATACGACGCCGTAGGACATCTACATCCCATTCCTCTAAGTTCAAACCATCTAATAAAATTCGCCCAGAGTCTGGGGTGTAGAGTCTAGTCAGGAGTTTGATTAAGGTAGTCTTGCCAGAACCGTTTTCGCCAACAATTGCTAGTTTTTCTCCAGGTTTTAAATGCAGTGAGATATTTCTCAACGCTGGCTGAGAACTTCCTGGATAGGTAAACGATACATTCTCCAAACGAATGCCATCTCGAGGCTTTAAACCTTGAGTCGCTCTACCTTTAGACTTTGGTACTTTCTCCTCCAGAAAATCGTAAAGATTAGATAGGTATAAGTTATCCTCATACATCCCACCAATCGAAGTCAGGACACCAGCAAAAGTAGACTGTCCTTGGCGAAAAACGGTAAGATACATTGTCATATCTCCCAAGGAAATTCTACCCGCTACGGTTTCTAGCACAATCCAAGCGTATGCTGTATAAAATGCACCCGTACTCACCAAACTTAAGAGATATCCCCATAGTCCCCGACGCAGAGTTAAATCTCGGTCTTCACCGTAGAGTTGATCAAATAGGTTGTGATAACGTCCTAGGAGCATGTCTCCAATTTGGTAGAGTTTGACTTCTGTCACAAAGTCTTCTCTAGCTAGCAAATTTTCTATATAGTGCTGTTGTCGAGTTTCTGGCGCACGCCAACTAAATAGGCGAAAAGCCTCTCCCGCAAACTTTGTTTCGGCAATAAATGCTGGCATCGCCGCCAAAACCAATACCAAAACTGCCCAGACTGAAAATTTAACTAGCAAAATCCCGTAGGTGGCAAGAGAAAGAGCGCTTTGCACTAACCCAAAAGTCCGATTAACCAAAGAAAGGGGACGAGTTGATGCTTCTCGTCTAGCATTGCTTAATTTGTCATAAAATTCTGAGTCTTCAAATTGCCTGAGTTCTAGTGTCAGCGCTTTTTTTAGTATTAGTACATTCACTCGCTGACCAAGTAGCACTCGCAACAAAGATTGACAAATACTCAGTCCTCGCTGACAGCCTGCTAGTAAAATTACAGCGATCGCCTCTAATCCCACGTATAATAAAGGGCGAGAAATATTGACAAAATCGCTACTTTGTGAAGTTAAGATTACCGCATCCACAATTAACTTACCAATGTAGGCGATCGCAGCTGGTAAAAGACCAGCCACTAAAGTTAAAGTAGCCAAAAGAATAGTTAATAAGCGGCTAGTAGTCCATACCAAGCTTACCGCCCGTCCACTATAGCGAAAAACCATTAACGATTGGCGGAGGTAATTTCGCTTCTTTTTAATTTTCATTACCGTTTGGGGAGTAGGAACAAGAGATTAGGGGCTAGAGAAGAGATTTTTTCAAATATGAAGTTTGCAGTGAGTAAAAGTGACAACAAATCGTTTTGTAGATATATGCGATCGCACATTTCTACAATCGTTTATGTGCAGATGATTTTTTAATTGGTATAAATATACTAGCGAAAAAATCAGTTCAAATTACCAACGCTACTAGCGTGTCAAGGCTAAAATAATGTAATAATTTTTCTGATGGCGTGGGACGTAAAGCCTGCCACGGACGGGCGAGACGCCCATCCCACAAGAGTTCTTTTTAATGCAACATTTAAAGCTAGACACACTACTACAGTGATAAAAAACTTCGGCTATCAGAATGTAATTGTTTGGGTCATCCGTGCCCCTACGCTTAAACAAGCTACACGCAGCGTCTTTGATAAGAGAAGGGTGCGTTGTGCTATGCGACAACACACCCTACATTCAAACGCAATTGCGAATAGTTTAAGAGCGAGTGTGAGCTAAGACAGGTTTACCTGTAGAAACTACTTGTTCGATAATATCAGCGGCTCGACTTGCTCCCCCTGCGCTCTGAATGGCTTTTTGTAATCTAACTGCATTCTGTTTATAAGAGTTTTCTGTCAACACCCGCTTAATTGCCTCTCGTAGCTTGGGAACACTCAAGCGAGCTAGGGGTATCATCTCCCCAGCCCCCGCCCAAGCCAGACGTGCGGCTGTTCCTGGCTGATCGTTAGTAATTGGAATGCCCACCATTGGTACAGCATTACTCAAAGACTCCAAAACAGTATTTGGGCCAGCGTGGGTAATCGTCAGAGTGGCTTTTTGAAGCAGTTCTAACTGGGGTGCATATTCTACAACTAAGGGTGAACCGGGTAATTTTGCTAAGGACTCTGGACTGGTTGAACCACCCAAAGAGATTACTAATTGCACATCTAACCCTTCACAAGCCTGAGCAATACATTGAAAAATCTCTAGCAAACGATTTTGGATCGTACCCATAGAGGCATAAATTAGTGGTTGTCCAGTCAACTGTTCGTAAGGAAAAGGCACAGGTTGCCGATTGCTGAGATTATGATACGGCCCCGTGTAATGCAAACATTGGGGTGACTCCTGCCTGGGGAAGTCAAGTTCGGCAGGTAGTTGACTCAACTGTGCTAGTTGGGAGTTTGGATCGTTGGCATGATAATGAAGGGGCAATTTCCATCTTTGGCGATACTCATTTACCAATTGCCGGATAGGCAGCCTTAGACGGTCAAATAAATAATAAGCTCCTTGATTACGTAGACGCCCCCACCAGCTTGGGTTATAGTTCCAAGACGTGAAAAAAGGAGGAACTCCTGCTTCTTGGTTAAGGAGCAACGAGCCACCACTAGAAATGAAGGGAATATCTAAGTAATCTGCAACAGTGCCTCCCCCTGGCGAAACCTGGTCTACTAGCAGTGCTTCTATACCTGCTTCTTTAAATGCTGTTGGGCCTTGTTGGAGTAACATCGCTGCCGACTGTTGTACTAGATAGATGGTGTATTTGAGAGCCGCCAGCCCACTCAGTTCTCCCAACTTTGTCAATGATTCTTTACTGACGCCAGCAGGAAACTCAGAACCACCAATTTCCTTGAATTCTAATCCTGCTGTCAGTGTTTTTGATTGAGCGTCGGGAATTCCTAATACAGTGACGCGATGACCACGTTGTTTTAGTTCGTAGCCTAAAGCGGTCATCGGGTTGAGATGACCAGTGGCTGCGGGACAGATGATACCAAAATGAGTCATAAAATCGCGAAATTACTGTAGTATATTATGCTGTGATGGTAGGCGATCGCATTTGTACTAAAAAACAAAGGATTCAGCCAATTGAATTCATTTAATTGGAATTTATTAAATAATTCGTAATTCGTAATACTTCGACTTCGCTCAGTACAAGTTCGCTTAGAGCGACACAGGAGCGTCGCTCTAAGCGAAGCTATGCCGCAGGCTTTACGCTACGCTATCGCTGACGCTCGTACCTCGCTAACGCTAACGCTATCGATGACTCGCTAACGTAATTAAGTTTTGTAATGAGGATTTAACCCCAACACAAAACTTGTCGGTTACAGAACCGGGGGACTTAAACCCACGGAATTTATTAAGCTCTCAGATCCCCGACTTCTTTAACTCGACTCGGTAAAGATTTTACTATTGTGGTCAAAAATGTGATATTGAGATATTTATGCACCCATAGCATACTCAGAAATTACAACTAGCCAAGTCGTCAGATAAGGCACTTCATCGAGGTGAAATGAGAACAGAAACAGAAACTGGTGTTAAACCTGAAGCCCTAGCTCAAAGAGCAAGTATTTACTCTCATCATTTAGACACTTTGCCAAGTATGGTAAATACTCAGCAAAGTCAACACAGTTTCGGTTTCAAATACGGCTTGCTCATCTTACCTGCGGTGTCGATTATAGCCATGAATGGGCTAAGAGCCACAGCTAGCGATCGCCATATCTTTACCCATCACTCAGATCGCACTTACTCAGAATCTCTCATAGTACAAACACCAAACCCAGTCCCTGACCCCCAACCCCCTGTAAATCGCACCCAAGTTCGTGCCATCAAAGTGATAGATAGCACAGTCTTTAGTGAAAACGACTTTAATCAAGCTGTGCAGTCGTTTGTGGGACAAAACTTAACTCCAGAAGAAATTCTCAAAGTAGCAGATGCTGTTACTCAGCTTTATTTAAATAAAGGTTATCTCAACTCTAGAGCCATTCCAGACCCGCAGCAGCCCAGCGCCGATGGTGTTTTGACGATTCGGGTGATTGAAGGGCGTCTGAGCGAGATTGATATAGAAGGGGCACGACGAGTCAATCCATCTTATATTCGTAGTCGCATTAAACTAGGTGCTGGTGTTCCCCTCAGCGCCAATAAGTTAGAAGAACAGTTGAAACTTCTACGACAAGATCCTTTATTTGAAAATGTAGAAGCCAGTCTCCGTCCTACAGGTAAGTTTGGCCAAAGTATTTTGATTGTGAGAGTGCAAGAAGCCAAGTCTTTTATCAGCAGCTTTGGTATAGATAACTACTCACCTCCCAGCATTGGCGCAGAAAGATCAGTAATTGAACTGCGTGAGCGCAATTTAACAGGCATGGGAGATGAAATTGCAGGTGTTTATTATCGCTCTTTCTCAGGTGGCTCTGATGTTTATGACTTTAGCTATCAGATTCCTGTGAATGCGATGAACGGGAAAGTACAAGTAAGAGCTGCACTCAACCGCAACCAAATTACCGAATCTCCATTTAAGGATTTGGACATTCGCGCAGATCAAGATTTATATGAAATTAATTATCGTCAACCGTTGATCAGATCGCCAAGAAAAGAATTTGCTTTATCCTTGGGATTTGCCTACCAAGATGGACAAACCTTTATCTTCGACCGACTAGCAACCCCCTTTGGCATTGGCCCCGATGAAAACGGAGTTAGCCGTACCAGCGTGATTAAATTTGGTCAAGATTATATCACCCGCGATCCTCAAGGCGCTTGGTTACTGCGATCGCAATTTAGTTTTGGTCTTGATATACTCGACGCAACCATTAATGATGATCCAATTCCTGACGGTCAATTTTTCAGTTGGCTAGGGCAAGTACAGCGCGTACAGCGACTGAGTGAAGACCACTTATTACTCATCCAAGCAGACTTGCAACTCACACCAGATAGCCTACTACCTGCCCAACAATTCGTCATTGGTGGCGCTCAATCTATACGAGGATACCGCCAAAATATCCGCTCTGGCGACAATGGATTTCGCTTTGTGGTTGAAGATAGAATGACCGTGCAACGTGACGAATCAGGCTCACCCATCATTCAACTTGCACCATTCCTCGACTTAGGCGCAGTTTGGAACCAATCTGACAACCCCAACAAGTTACCCAGACAAACATTTCTCGTAGGCGCAGGCTTAGGATTTTTGTGGAATCAAGCATTAGGCATCGATCACCTCAGCTTGAGACTCGATTATGGAATTCCATTTATCGATTTGAGCGATCGCGGCAATAACGCTCAAGATGACGGTTTCTATTTTAGCCTACGTTATCAGCCGTAGCGGGGAAAAGACACGGAGAGAGGGAGACGCGGTGACGCGGAGAAACTTTTATTTACATTCCCCGCGTCCCCGCGTCCCCGTGTCCCCACGTCCCCGTGTCCCCGCGTCCCCAGTCCCTTTGTAGAATTAGGTAAAATTAATGCTACAAAGTTCTCTAAGGATAATGTAGATGGTTGTTCAAATCCAAGAACTTGAAGCCCAGCACTGGGTTAAAACTCGTTCTTCCCTCGACCCCAGTCAATCCACTTTCCTGATGTGGGCAGGAAAAATTTATACATTCATTCCAGGTGAGAAACGGAAACTTCTGTTTAAGATATTGGGCTTAAGTGTTAGTAGGTGTATTCCTCAACCAGAAGGTAGCTGGGATTTTACCTCTAGGGAACTTACTTATTACCTGAACCCAGAGACAGATGAGGTGTTGCAGAAATGGGAAAATCCCTGGACAGGCGAAACAGTATCAGTAATTCATGTTGCAAATAATCCTGTACAAGGTACGTTTGGGGGAAAATTCCCTGCACGAGTTGAAGGTGATAGCACAACTTTTGTTTTTGATATATTTCCCACCTACCCTAACCCTTTGGCTGATGATCCCAAGTTTGCTGAGTACAGCCCATTTCCAATTTATCAAGCAGCAGAATTATTTAAACTGACTGTTCCAACAGCAGATTTACTCGATCCTACACTCCTCTCAGTTTCTCAACTCAAGTTGAGTTGGGATAGGATTGGTCAATGGCTTCCCTGGATGAAAATGGGCGATCGCCCCGGTAATCTTATCTATAGTGCAGTTGGTAGTAAAGTCAGTGGTTTAACAGAGTTACCCCAACTGCTACAAAATGAAATCAATACGCGCATTCCTTTATACAAGCAAGCCCCCAAGAAATTTTTAGATGGAGAAGATATGACTTCATGGTTGTATTTTCAAAAGCATTTTCAGGCTTACTTGGCTGGTGAAGTCTTTCCAATTTCTGAGGCCGAGGAATTGTGATTTGCGATCGCTCATCAAGGAATTTTAAGGACATTAGCGATGACAATTATCAACTTAGATGAACTCAAAACTGCTTTTGCAGACATAGAGACCATCACAGACCCACATCAAGTAGCAAAATTATCCCAAGACTATCACACCTTTAGCCCGGTATTAGTGCCGAAACTAGCAGGAAAAGTTGGCGATATTGTAGTACGTCCTACCAATGAACAAGAAGTAATCAAAGTAGCAGCTACTTGTGCCAAATATCGTCTACCTATAACCGTGCGGGGTGCAGGAACTGGGAATTATGGGCAATGCGTACCATTGCACGGAGGTGTCATTCTCGATATGACGCGACTGCAAAGGATTGTTTGGACGAAACCTGGAGTGGCGCGAGTGGAAGCCGGGGTAAAGTTAGCTGCTTTAGATAAAAAAGCCAGAGAAATTGGCTGGGAACTGCGGATGGTTCCCTCAACATACCGGACAGCGACGATCGCCGGCTTTATTGCTGGTGGCAGTGGGGGCATTGGTTCGATACAATATGGCTTGCTAGGCGATCGCGGTAATATCTTGGCACTGCGGGTGGTAACTTTGGAAGATGAACCCCGTGTCATTGAATTGCGAGGGGACGATGTGCAAAAGGTAAATCATGCTTGGGGGATTAACGGTATTATTACCGAAGTAGAAATTCCTCTAGGTGCAGCTTATCCTTGGGCAGAAGTCATCGTTACCTTTGATGATTTTATGGCAGCAGCAAAGTTTGGTCAGGCACTGGGCAATGCCGATGGCATGATTAAAAAGTTAATCGCAGTCTTTGCATCTCCAATTCCGCAATATTTTAGCGCCCTGACAGAGTATCTTCCCCAAGGAGTTCACTCTGCATTACTAATAGTTGCCGAACCCAGTTTAGAATTATTGCCAGGATTGATACAGCAGTATGGTGGCCAAATTACCTACCAAAAACCAGCACAAGAAGCAAGTAAAGGTGTGAATTTGGGAGAGTTTACCTGGAATCACACTACCTTACATGCTCGGACTATAGATCCTGCAATTACCTACTTACAAAGTATGTTTCCTAGCGATGTCAAAACGTCTCTAGAATTAATCGAACACATGTATCATTACTTTGGTGATGAAGTGATGATGCATTTAGAATTTATTCGGGTAAACGGTGCGGTGACTCCTGCGGCTTTGCAACTTGTGCGCTACACAAAAGAAGAACGCCTCAATGAAATTATTCACTATCACCAACAGCAGGGTGTAGCGATCGCTAATCCTCACACATACATTATTGAAGAAGGCGGCAGAAAAGTTATCAATCCTGAGCAGTTAAAATTTAAGGACATGGTTGACCCTTACGGTTTAATGAATCCTGGTAAAAGCAAGGCGATAAAATTCAAAACCCCTTTGGGGTAGGGAATAGGGAAAAGAAAATATTGCCGTATTAAAGAATTACTTGTGATTTAATAGCAAGAACCGTGGAAACAACCCAAAATTCAACATCCCAAAAACGCCCATGATTGAAATCGACGGTTCTTACGGAGAAGGAGGGGGGCAAGTACTCCGCACTTCCCTAAGTTTGGCTGCTATTACTGGCAAACCCATACGCCTTGTAGGTATTCGTGCTGGACGCAAAAAGCCCGGACTAGCTGCACAGCATTTAACAGCAGTTCGTGCTGCGGCGAGAATTTGCAATGCTTATCTACGCGGTGATGCTTTGGGTTCAACATTGCTAGAATTTACTCCTGGTACTGCTGTACAAGCCGGAACTTATACTTTTGATGTGAGTGATGCCCAAACTGGTGGTTCTGCTGGTGCCGTTACTCTGGTTTTACAAACTATTCTCTTGCCTCTAGCTTTAGCAACTAATGATTCTCAAGTAACACTCAGAGGCGGAACTCACGTCATCTTTAGCCCCACAGTAACGTATATTGAACATGTTTATTTACCAATACTGCGCCGCATGGGAATAGAGGCAAAAGTTAAATTGGGTGCTTGGGGTTGGTATCCCCAGGGCAGAGGAGAGGTAGAGATGCAAGTGAGTGGTAGTAGTCAACTCAGCGGCATCAACTTATTAGAACGCGGAGATTTACAGCAGGTGCGGGGACTGGCAGTGGTAACGGAACTACCCTCGCATATTCCACAACGCATGGCGAGTCGAGCTGAGAATTTTTTACGTCAAACCCGCTTGAAGGTTGCCATCCAGGCTTTGCGAGAAAAAGGCGTAGCACCTGGGGCAGGTATTTTCTTGACTGCTGAGTATCAAAATAGTTTGGCTGGGTTTGGTGGGTTGGGGCGTTTGCGGTTGTCAGCAGAAACGGTTGCAGAGATCGCCTGTCAGCAATTACTAGAATTTCATCACACTGGCGCACCCGTCGATGAACACTTAGGAGATCAGTTATTATTACCAGCTGCTTTAGCAAAGGAAGTCAGCCAATATCGAGTGGCTAAAATTAGTACGCATTTAACGACAAATGCCGTCATTATTGAACAGTTTGGACTAGCACAGATTACAGTTAATCAAGCTGAAAATTTAGTCATGATAGCGCCTTTGAAAAGATGATGGGGAGTGGGGAATAAAAATATGAGTGCGTATGAAAAAAGAGTCATTACGTGAATCTTTAATTGATATTCTGCTACCTTTAGCATTAATATTTGGTTTAGTTTTACTTTTAAGTCTCAATACTGGAGAAAATAATCAAACACAGGCATCAAAAGAACCATTAGAATCTTGGTTAAAGCTGATTGTTAGCTATTTAGCCGCAGGAGCAGAAATTGCCGCAGCATTAGTTATTGGATTAGCTGTAATTCGTGGGCTTGCTATTTATTTTCGTCAAACATTTTCTCAATCAAGACAACATTTTGATTCTACAGAAGTAGTACGTCTGCAATTAGGAAGAGTACTAGCTTTAGGATTAGAGTTTACCGTTGCTAGTGATATTTTACGAACAGCAGTTGCACCAACACGTCAAGATATTTTAAACTTAGGCGCAATTGTGTTATTGCGAACACTGTTGAATTATTTCTTAGAAAGGGAAATCAGGCAAGTAGAGCAAAGTCGTGGGACTAATAGAGAGGAATAATTCGTAATTCGTAATTCGTAATGACGCGACGCTCCTGTGTCGCTCTAAGCGAAGCTATGCCGCAGGCTTTACGCTGACGCTCGTACCTCGCTACCGCTTCGCTAACGCTAACGCTATCGCGGACTCGCTACCGCTGCGAAGCGCGTAATTAAGTTTTGT